>LNEA01000677.1 GCA_001464855.1 Rhizobiales bacterium Ga0077530 | reverse complement strand
GGCTCGTCGAGGAGGAGCAGGTTGCCGCCTTCCTTGAGCAGCTTGGCGAGATGCACGCGATTGCGCTCGCCGCCTGAGAGCATCCCGACCTTCTTCTGCTGGTCGGCGCCCTTGAAGTTGAACCAGCCGCAGTAGGCGCGCGAGTTCACCTCGCGTTTTCCCCCAAGATTGATCTGGTCGAGGCCGCCGGACAGCTCCTCCCAAACCGTCTTCTTGTCGTCGAGATGCGCGCGCGACTGGTCGACGTAGGAGATCTTGACGGTATCGCCGACCTTGATCGTGCCTTTGTCGGGCTTCTCCTGACCGATGAGCATCTTGAACAGCGTCGTCTTGCCGGCGCCGTTGGGGCCGATGACGCCGACGATGCCGCCGGGCGGCAGTTTGAATGAGAGATCATCGATCAGCAGGCGATCGCCGAACGCTTTTCCGAGGTTCTCGGTCTCGATGACCATGTCGCCAAGCCGTGGACCCTGTGCGATCTGGATCGTCGCGCGGCCGATATCCTCGCGCCCGGCTTCATCGGCGAGCTTCTCGTACGCCTGGATACGTGCTTTGGATTTGGCCTGCCGCGCCTTGGGGGATGCCTGGATCCACTCAAGCTCACGCCGCAGTGCGCGCTGGCGGCCCTCTTCCTGGCCCTTTTCCACTTCGAGGCGCTTCGCCTTCTGCTCGAGCCAGCTCGAATAGTTGCCCTTGTAGGGCACGCCCTGGCCGCGATCGAGTTCGAGTGTCCACTCCGTGATGTTGTCGAGGAAGTAGCGATCGTGGGTGACCAGGATCACGCAGCCCGCGTACTCCTTCAGGAACCGCTCCAGCCACGCGACGCTCTCGGCATCGAGGTGGTTGGTCGGCTCGTCGAGCAGAAGGATGTCGGGCTTCGCCAAGAGCAACTTGGTCAGCGCCACGCGACGGCGCTCGCCGCCCGATAGTTTCGCGACTTCGGCATCGCCGGGCGGGCAACGCAGCGCATCGAGCGCCTGCTCGACCTGCGCGTCGAGGTCCCATAGGTTCTGCGCGTCGATCTGGTCTTGCAGCGCCGTCATCTCGTCGGCGGTCTCGTCCGAGTAGTTCGCCGCGATCTCGTTGTAGCGATCGACGATCGCCTTTTTCTCCGCGACGCCTTCCATGGCGTTGCCGAGGACGTCCTTGTCCGGATCGAGTACCGGTTCCTGCGGCAGGTAGCCGACGCTGATCCCTTCCGCCGCCCAAGCCTCGCCGATGAAATCGTCGAGCTGGCCCGCCATAATCTTCAGTAGCGTCGATTTGCCCGCGCCGTTGAGGCCGACGACGCCGATCTTGGCACCCGGGTAGAACGAGAGGCTGATGTCTTTCAACACCGTCTTGCCGCCAGGGTAGGTCTTCGACAGGCGGTGCATGTGGTAGACGAATTGCGGGTTAGCCATCGGCGGCAAGTCCTCGGGGCAAGCATGTAGGGGTTGAGGCGCGTTGTAGCGGATGCAAGCGCAGGGGGCAACGCAGCCACAATCGCGACAGGTCCCTTCTCCCCGTCCTTACGGGGAGAAGGTTAGGATGAGGGGCGGCGGCAAACGTAAACGCCGCAGGCGTGATTTGGCTCGACCTAAGCCACCGCGTCAGCCGATGCGACGAGCGCCTCCAGCGTTTCCAGCGTCGAGTGGTCGAGGCGGCCGTCGGGGCGGGCGGGGCGGAAGTGGAGCTGGAACGAGCGCACGACCCTGGCGGCGGCGACGTCGAGTGTCGGTGACGGCGTGATCCCGTAGCCGTAGCGTGCCAGCAGCTCCGTCGCCCGGGCAATCCTTGCGTCAGTGGCCCCTGTGCCGAGGCCATCGTCCGTCTCATCGAGCGGCGCTGGTTCGACCCAATGGCCGACGCCCTTCGCGTGGAGGCCGCGCCAGTCGAATTTCTCGCCGGGGTCGATCTTCCGCCCGGGCGAGACGTCGGAGTGGGCCAGCACGCGCGTCGGCGGGATGGCGTTGCGTGTCACGATATCGAGTGAGAGGGCGGTGACGGCCGCCATCTGCGTCGGGTTGAACTCGGGATAGCCGAGATCGTGGCCGGGGTTCTGGATTTCGATGCCGATCGACGCCGAGTTGATATCCGTCTCGCCAGCCCATGAGCCGACCCCGGCGTGCCAGGCGCGATCGGCTTCGCTGACCATCTGCGTGATGCGACCGTCGTCGTCGATGACGTAATGGGAGGACAATCTGGACGCCGGATTGGCGAACCAGGCGACGACGCGGGGTGCGCTCATCATGCCCGTGTAGTGCAGGATCAGCATGTCTGCGCGGGTCTTGCCGCGGCGCGGTTCGAAGTTCGGTGACGACTGGAGGGTTTGGACCAGCGGCGAGCAGGCGCGGTCCATTAAAACCCGCGCTCCTTGCGCAGCGTATCGAAGGCCGCGTTGATGGCTGCGAGCTTGCGGTTGGCGGCTTCGATCAACTCATGGCCCTGGCCCTCGCCGGAGAGGCGATCGGGATGGACTTGAATGACCAGCTTGCGGTGGCGTGCCTTGATGTCGGCGTCGCTGGAGGACGGCGCGATCCCGAGAATTTCATAGGGATTGCCGGCGTCGCGCACGAACAGCGCGCGGACATAGCGGAACTCGGTCGGCGGAATGGCGAAGATGTCCGACACTTCGCGCAGGAATTCCTCTTCGCGCTCGTGCAGCACGCCGTCGGCAGCGGCGACGACGAAAAGACCTTCGAGCACTTGAAGCAGCACGACGCGGTCGCCTGCGAGCAGATCGGCAATCTGGCGCGCATAGCTGTCGAAGCCCGCGACGTCCTGTTTGGCGAGATCGAAGACTTGGCGCACGCGTTCGGCGTCGTCGGCGGCCACCCGCATGACCTGATTGAAGGCGTCGACCTCGTCGGTGGTGACGACGCCGTCCGATTTCGCCATCTTCGCGGAGAGTGCGATCAGACCGATCGTGAACGCGATGCTGTTCTGAGGATCGGGCGCGCGATCACCACCCGCGAGCCCACGCAGAAATCCGATGACCGAGCCAGCCTTGGCTAAGCTTGTCGCGACGTTCGGAAATCTCTGCCAGATGGACATGGGAGTCATATCATAAAGCGCGTTGCCGCCCTGAAGAAGAGGCTGTTTGTCCCGATCGCACGGTTCCACGTCTATTTGATGATGCGTGAAGCGTCATTTGTGACGGGCAACGATCATCCGGCGACCGGCGCTGTCGCACGGTCGAGCCAGTCGCGGTCGGCGCCGGTGAGGTGAGGGCCGATCTCGGCAGCAACACGGGCGTGGTAGGCGTTGAGCCACGCAACGCCGGCAGGCCCGAGCAGGGCCGGATCGACAAGACGGCGATCGATCGGGACGAGGGTCAGCGTTTCGAATCCCATCATCGGGCGCTCGCCGCCCGCAATCGGCGAGGCGTCGTGGACGAGCAGGAGGTTCTCGATGCGGATGCCGTAGGCGCCGGTCTTGTAGTAGCCGGGCTCGTTGGACAGGATCATGCCGGCCTCGATCACGACTTGGCCGCGCTTCGAAATCGACTGTGGACCTTCGTGCACCGACAAGTAGCTGCCGACACCGTGGCCAGTGCCGTGGTCGTAATCGAACCCAGCCTGCCATAGCGCGTGGCGGGCGAAGGCGTCGATGTGTGCGCCGTTGGTGCCGGGCGGAAAGCGCAGCTCTGAAATGGCGATGTGACCCATCAGCACCCGCGTGAAGCGGTCCCGCATCTCGGCTGTGGGCGCACCGATGGCCACGGTGCGCGTGATGTCGGTGGTGCCGTCGATGAACTGGGCGCCGGAATCGACCAGGAACAGTTCGCCCTGTTGCAGTCGCCGATTGGTCGCTTCCGTGACGCGATAGTGGACGATGGCGCCGTTGGGGCCCGAGCCGGAAATCGTATCGAAGCTGATTTCCTTGAGCGCTTGGGTTTCGGCGCGCGCCTTTTGGTGCCTCGCGATCGAGCCAGGCGAGGAAGCGCACCATGGCGACGCCATCGCGTTGATGGGCGACGCGGGTACCGCGGATCTCGGCCTCGTTCTTGCGCGCCTTGGGGAGAATGCAGGGATCAGCCGCTTCGCTGATCCGGCCGCGCGCGCCGCCAAGACGCTGCCATAGCCACATCGCGGCCGTCGCGGTATCGAGCCGGACGCGCTTGCGCTCGTCTTTAAGGACGGCAAGGCGCTCGGCAAGCGCGTCGGGCGGCCTGACGCGCGCAATGTCCTTGAGGTGCGCGCGTACTTCCGGCCCGAGCTTCGCCTTCTCGATGAACAGTTCAGCTTTGCCGCTCGCTGGGATCATGGCGAAGGCGAGTGGTGTCGGATTGTGCTTCACGTCCGAGCCGCGGATGTTGAAGAGCCACGCGATCGAGTCCGGGAGCGTCAGGATCACCGCGTCCTCGGCCGCCTCGCGGAGCCGCCGCTGCAGATCCTTGATCTTGTCGGCGGCGGCAACGCCGGCAAGCTCCAGCGGTTGGACAGCGACCGGGCCGAGCGGAACGGGTGGGCGCTGCGATCCCCAGATCTCGTCGACGGGATTGCGCGGCAACGCCTTCAGCGTGATATCGGCCTTGGCGAACGCCTCTTCGAGCAATGCGATTCCGGCGCGCGTGTGCAGCCAAGGATCGAAGCCGATCCGTGCACCCTTGCCGAGCGCCTTGATGATCCACTGGGCAGGCGCGGTCTCCGGGATTTGCACCACGTCGAAGATCGAGGTCGGCACCTGGGTCGGCGCCTGCAAGGTATATCGCCCATCGACGAACAGGGCGGCCTTGTCTTGCCCGATGATCGCCCAACCGGCGGACCCCGTGAATCCGGTCAGCCACGCGAGGCGTTCGGCGGACGGCGGCACATATTCGCCCATGTGCTCATCGAAGCGCGGCACAATGACCGCGTCGACGCCAAGTTTCTTGAGACGCGCGCGCAGCTTGGCGACGCGCTCAGCCCCGAGCGTTGGATCGGACGACGAGGTAAAATCCTGGAACATGAGCACCTTGCTATACGGCGGTCACTGGCTGCGCAACACACCTCTTAATGATGCGTTGCACCAATTGAGACGAAAATGTAACTCATTGGCAGATATATTATTGTGCCATGCATAAAACGCAGGGCTGCGGGTATGCCAGAGATCTACCGCACCTGCGAAGGACTCACTAAGTTCTGATCATGGCGACACGGGAAGACCCCAGCAAGGCGGTTACCGGGTCGCAGTTGAGCAAGCCAATTCGGTCCCGGACATACGGGACGGGCATACAAACGAGAGATGAGAGCAATCATGGCAACCACAACCTCCCCGATGGAGTACGCCGGCACCGCCGCGACGACGACGACTGCCGCTCCGACGCGCGGCTTCTTCGGCCGCATGTTCGACCGGTTCATCAACGCCCGCATGAAGCACGCCGAAATGCAGGTCCAGAGCTATCTCGCTCAGTTGAGCGATGCGCGCCTGAAGGATCTCGGTTTTTCCGCCGACGAAACCAAGGCCCTGCGCGACAAGGGCCGCATCCCCGCCAGCTACTGGGGCTGACCACCAGCTTGAGTGCCAACGGATTGACGGCCGTCGGCAGACAGCCGCCGGCCGTTGCATCTTGACCCGACGTTGGCGTCGGGCGCTACAACTTTGACTTCCGAGGACGACCATGTCAACGATGCCCCTGACCGCCGTTTCGCACGGCGAAGACCGCGAACCCACCCTCATGCAGCGCATGATGGCCACCGTGTCCAGCCGGATGACGGCCGCCCGTGAACGCATGTTGCTGCGGGATAGCCTGAGTGAATTGCGTGAACTCGACGAGTTCATCCTGCGCGACATCGGTGCCAGCGGCGACGAGATCTACCGCCTGCACCAGATGCGCAACGGCCAGCGCCCGACGCTCGCGGTCGGCTGACCCGCGCCTCCGTTCCTTTCCCTGTGCTCCCTGACACTGCATACTTGGTGTCAGGAACGGCGGGGAGGGATTGGCGATGAGCACGGATGAAGCCGACTACATCGTCGTCGGTGCCGGATCAGCGGGTTGCGTGCTCGCCAATCGCTTGAGTGCGGACGGCACGAGGGTAGTGCTGTTGGAAGCTGGTCCCACCGACTGGCATCCGATGATCCACATCCCGGCCGGCGTGCTAAAACTCCTCTACAACCCGCGCGTCAACTGGAACTACAAGAGCGAGCCGGAGCCTGGAACCGGCAACCGGCAGATCCACTGGCCGCGCGGGCGCGTGCTCGGTGGCTCCAGTTCCATCAACGGAATGCTGTTCGTGCGCGGCAACGCCGCCGACTATGACGGCTGGGCGCAGATGGGCTGCCGCGGCTGGTCCTACGAAGATGTCCTCCCCTACTTCAAAAGCATCGAGCGCTACGCCCCCGGCGATGGCGCCCACCGCGGCAAGTCCGGCCCGTTACTGATCGAGGACTACCGCACCGTCCTGCCGCTCACGCATCGCTTCGTCGAAGCCGCCCAGCAGGCGGGTTTCCCGTTCACGCCCGATCTCAGCGGCGCCCAGATGGAAGGCGTCGGCTACTCGCAGATGTCGCGCAACGGTCGCTTTCGTGGGTCCAC
>LNEA01000676.1 GCA_001464855.1 Rhizobiales bacterium Ga0077530 | reverse complement strand
AACCCGATCAATCCGCCGACGGGCTGCCACTTCCACACCCGCTGCCCGATCCGCCAGCTACCGCTGTGCGCCAACGAGTCGCCGCAGCTCAAGGCCGGCGCGAATGGGCATGCCGTCGCGTGTCACCTACGCGAGGTTTAGTGCCCGCGGTCCGCCAAGGGACCGCGGGAACTCGAATTCGTTGGACGCGACCCGTTAGAACGGGATCTCGTCGTCGAGCTTCTTGTCGAAGCCGCCCTTGCTGCCGCCGGCGCCCCCGCCGCTCGAACGCTTCGGCGCGGACGAGCCGCCACCGGTGCTACCGCCATAGCTGCCGGCGTCATCGCCACCGTAGTCGGACTGCCCGCCTTCGCTCATGCCAGCGCCGCCCTGGCGTCCGTCGAGCATCGTCAGCACCGAATTGAAGCCTTGCAGCACCACCTCGGTCGAATAGCGCTCCTGCCCCTGCTGGTCCTGCCATTTGCGGGTCTGCAGCGCGCCCTCGATGTAGACCTTGGCGCCCTTCTTGAGATACTGCTCCACCACCTTGCAAAGCGCCTCGTTGAAGATCACGACCGAATGCCACTCGGTCTTCTCGCGCCGCTCGCCGCTGTTCTTGTCGCGCCAGTTCTCGCTTGTCGCGATGCGCAGGTTAGCGATAGGGCGACCGTCCTGCGTGCGGCGGATCTCGGGATCCTTGCCGAGATTACCGATCAGGATCACCTTGTTCACGGATCCGGCCATGTCCCACTCTCCTTTGCTTGAATTTTCCGCGCTCGGCTGGGGCCTCACATGAGGCCGCTCAGGTCCGCTGGCGCCCGCCGACTCGATTCGTCCGCTACAGACTATGCGCAATCGACCCCTGGCCTCGCGCCGGATCGATGCTTATGCACCAGTTTTGCGGCGGGACCCCGTTCCGCCGATCCGACACAGGTACCGACCGCGTATGTTCGCTCTATGTTCCAATTTAAGATCGCGCTGCGCGCTGCGCAAGTGGCAGGAAAGGACAACAATTGCGTGACCTGACTGTGGCCTTCGATCTCGACGGCACCCTCGTCGAAACGGCACCCGACCTGATCGCCGCAACGAACCACGTGTTGACGCGCGCGGGCCTGGCGGCAGCCGCGCCCGAGTTGCTGCGGCCATCGATCAGCTATGGGGCCGCCGCAATGATCGCGAAGGGATTTGCGCTGCACGGGGTCGAGCCTTCTCGCGCGGACGCGGCGGCGCACCTCGACCTCTTTCTCGCGTACTACACGGCCAACATCGCGGCGACGAGCCACGCCTATCCCGGCCTCGAGAAGGCGCTCGACAGTCTCGGTGAGCGCGGCGCGCGGCTCACTGTCTGCACCAACAAACGGGCGGGCATGTCCGAGCAGCTTCTCGGCGATCTGGGGCTACGGTCGCGCTTTGCTGCGCTCGCCGGTCGCGACACGTTTCCGGTCTGCAAGCCCCATCCGGATCATCTCATCGGCGCCATCCGCATGGCCGGCGGCGACCCCAACCGGGCCATCATGGTCGGCGACAGCAATGTCGACATCGACACCGCGAAGGCAGCCGGCGTGCCCGTCGTCGCGGTGACGTTTGGCTACACCGAGATCCCAGTCCATGAGCAATCGCCCGACGCGATCATCGACCACTATGACGAACTGATCCCGGCAATCGAGCGCATTCTGGCACGTTGAGAGGCGGGATTCCCTACCGCCCCAACCGTGCCTTGATCACACCCGGAACTTCGTTGGGCGTCGCGCAGACGGTGACGCCCGCTTCTTCCAGCGCCGCCTTCTTGCCAGCATAAGAACCGCGATCGCCCATGACGATGGCGCCGGCATGGCCCATCTTCTTACCGGGCGGCGACGCGGCGCCAGCAATGAAAGCGGCAATTGGCTTTTTCATCGTGGCCGCGTACTCGGCTGCCGCTTCTTCCATGGCGCCGCCGATCTCGCCGACCAACGCGATCGCCTTCGTCGCCGGATCGCGGTCGAGCGCGACCAGCGCGTCCCGCGTCGTCGTGCCGATGATCGGATCGCCGCCAATGCCGACGAATGACGACACGCCAAGCCCCGCCTGCACGAGGTTGAGACACAGCAGCGTGCCGAGCGAGCCCGAACGCGAGATGACACCGATATCACCGGGCTGGAACACCCGCGCATTGAACGCCGGCATGAAGCCGACAAACGAGACGCCGGTTGTCACGAGCCCCGCCGTGTTCGGGCCGATCACCTGAGCGCCGCGCTCGCGTGCCGCCGCGAGGAAATACATCGTGTCCTGCACCGGCACATGCTCGGTCAGGCACACGATCTTGCGGATACCGGCCGCGATGATATCGAGCGCCGCCTCCTTGACGCCGAATGGTGGGACGAACATCACCGCCGCGTCGATCTTTCCTTCTTTCGCCGCGTCCTGAGCCGAAGCCCACACCGGCAGTTCCAGATGCTTCTCCCCGGCGCGGCGCGGATTGACGCCCCCAATGATCCTGGTGCCGTACTCGCGCATCCGCTCCGACCAGAACGTGCCTTGCTTGCCGGTGATGCCCTGGACGAGAACCGTCTCCTTGCCCCCGATGATCATGCGCGGGCTCCCTTCGCGGCGGCGACGGCCGCTTTAACGGCATCGTCCATCAGGTCGTAGGGCTCGATGCCCAATCGCTCGCGGACCATCGCAATCGCCTCGTCCTCGCCGGTACCGTGGATCGTGAACACGATCGGGATTTTCGGTTTCAGCTCCAGCCAAGCATTGACGACGCCTTCCGCCATCACATCGGTGCGCGCGAAGGCCCCACAGAAGTTGACGAGCAGCGACTTGACCTTGGGGTTGGCGAGCACGATTTCCAGCGCCGGGATCGCCTTGGTGTAGCTGTCGCCGCCGATCTCCATGAAATTCGCGGGCGCGCCGCCGAAGTGACGGATCGCATCCATGGTCGTCATGGTCAGGCCGGCGCCGTTGGCCAGCACGCCGACCTCACCGTCGAGCTCGATGTATTTGAGATGCAGCGCCTTGGCGCGCGACTCGAGTTCGGTCGTCTTGTCGGGCGATCCAGTGCGCGCGAGCGCATCGTTGCGCGGCAGCGCGCTGTCGTCGACCGTGAGCTTGCAGTCGAGCGCCACGAAATGCCCGTCGCGCATCTGCACCAGCGGATTAATCTCGATGAGTTCGGCGTCGCTGGCACGATAGGCGTCGTACAATTTGACGAGGATGTCGGTAATCGCGCCAGCGGCCGGCGGATCATAGCGGCGCACCGCCGCGGCCAGCGCCTCGGCGTCGAGCCCCTTGATGATATTGATCTGGACCTGGAGCAGGGCGTCGGGGTGATCGGCGGCGATCTCCTCGATATCCATGCCGCCTTCCGGCGAGAACAGCAGCAGCGGGCCCTGGGATTCGGGATCGTTGAGGATAGCGGCGTACATCTCGCGGGCGATGTTGACCTGCGGATCGATCAGCACCTCGTCGACGACGTACTCGCCGATCGTCATCCCGAGAATTTGCTTAGAGTGCGCAGTCGCTTCCTCGGGTGTCGCCGCGAGCTTGATGCCGCCCGCCTTGCCGCGCTTGCCGGTCGGCACCTGCGCCTTGACCACGCACTTCCCGATTTTGCGCGCGGCATCCGCGGCTTCGGCGGGGGTGCGCGCGATGATGCCTTGAGGCGTCGGAATCCCGGCGGCCCGCAGGACCGCCTTGCCGGCGTGCTCGGTAAAATTCATTGCCGCGTTGCCTCCCGCTCGTTTCGCTCGGTCCGTTCAGCGAGACCGGTTGTCCCGATGTTGCACCAGACGGACGCGAAGCGCCACCCTTCAGCCCCGGCGGTTCGCGACGAAATCGATCGCGCCGGCAAGATCGCTTGCGGCATCGCCGAAGGGCGCCAGCGCCGCACGCGCCGCTGCACTCAGTTCGCGCAATCGGGCGCGCGCGCCGTCGATGCCGAGCACCGTGACGAACGTCGCCTTGCCGGCGGCGGCGTCCTTTCCGACGGCCTTGCCAGTCGCTGCGGCATCGCCCTCCGCGTCGAGCAGATCGTCGGCAATCTGGAATGCTGCGCCAAGCGCCTCGCCGTAATCGCGCAGCGCCTCGCGCTGTCGCGGCGTTGCCTGAGCCAGGATCGCGCCCGCTTCGGCCGCGAAACGGATCAGCGCACCCGTTTTCATGCGCTGGATCGAGGTGACCCCGTCGAGCGAATGTAGAGCCCGCGCCACTGTCTTTTCCGACGCGATATCGAGCACCTGCCCGCCGACCATGCCGGCCGGCCCGCTCGCCTGAGCGAGCCCAAGCGCCAGGTCCGCCCGTACCGCCGGATGGGCATGGGTCGAGGGGCGCGCCATCAGCTCGAAGGCGAACGTCAGCAGTGCGTCTCCGGCCAGGATTGCCGTCGCCTCGTCGAACGCCTTCCACACCGTCGGTCGGCCGCGGCGCAGGTCGTCGTTGTCCATCGCCGGCAGGTCGTCGTGGGCCAGCGAATAGCAGTGCAGGCACTCGATCGCAGCCGCCGCATCGATTGCGGTCGCATCCGCCAAACCGAGGGCGCGCGCGCCCTCCACGACCAAAAAGGGCCGGAAACGCTTGCCGCCGCCGAGGACCGCGTGGCGCATGGCGGCGGCCAATTCGGCGGGCGTCGCGCCGAGCGCATCATCGGCCAACAGCGCCGCGAGGCGGTTTTCCACACCGGCGGCAATCTCGCCCAATCGTTGCTCGAATGCCATGTCCCTGATCCCGTGAACCATGTAGCGGTGTGGAGGGGTGCGCCCACCCCGCGCCATTCTTATGATGCCACCTCACGCGCGTCACGGACGTTTCATGGTTCCCGGCAGGTCATGACCTCACTGAAAGGCCCATCCTCCGAGCACGGCGATCTCTCGCCCGAACTCGATGTCCCGACCGGGCCGCCGGCAGTTCCCCCCGCTGCGGCAGAGGGTGTGGCGGAGGCGTCAGAGCCGGAACTGGGCCCGCCGGAGGAGCCGCGGTTCGAACCCGCACCGGTCGCGGAGACCGCTGACGCCGAGCCGCCGCCGTCTGCCGAACCAGCCATCAAGGTCGCCGAGCTTGGTGCGTTGCCTGCCGAGACTCCGGTTGTCGCCGACGATGTCTCGATCGATCCGGCGATCGTCAAAGAACCTCCGGTAGAGGAGCCGGCGCCTGAAGTCGCGGTGGATGCCCCCGCTTCAGATCATGATATTGGCGCGCAGTCGGTTTCAGCCGAACCCGTCGAGCCCCCGGTAGTCGATGATGCCGGTATCGCAGAGCTTGCTCCTGCCGCGGAGCCGGCGAGGCACACGGCATTGGACTCGACTTCTGAGCCGGCTGCCGAACTGCCCCCGCCACTGCCCGAGCCGACAGCGGTGCCCCCGCTCCCGGAAATCCCTGAGCCGCCCGCTCTCGAAATCGCGGCGCCGCTCGTGG
>LNEA01000675.1 GCA_001464855.1 Rhizobiales bacterium Ga0077530 | reverse complement strand
CTCGCCATGGAGGGGCCGCAGTTCTCGACGCGCGCTGAATCCAATCTTTATCGCGCGTGGGGATGCGACGTCATCGGCATGACCAACATGCCCGAAGCGAAACTCGCCCGCGAAGCCGAGATTTGTTACGCCTCGCTCGCCATGGTCACCGACTACGACTGCTGGCACGACGATCACCGCGAGGTCGATGTCGCCGCGATCATCCAGGTGCTGATGGCGAATGTCGAGAAGGCCCAGCGCATCGTCGCGCGCCTCGCCCGCACGTTCCCGCGCGAACATCCACCCTGCCCCTTCGGCTCGGACCGCGCACTCGAGAACGCGATCATCACGCCCCCCGACGCGCGCGATCCGGCGCTGGTCGCCAAGCTCGATGCGGTGGCGGGCCGCGTGCTCAGCCGGGGAACTGGATGAGGATGCGCATCTTCAGCAGCCACGGGAAATAGCGCTGCAGGAGCTCCCCGACTCCCCATAGCACGATCGTCAGCAAAAGCAGCGCCGGCAGCGCCGCGAAAACCGCTTTGACGAAAAACTTTGCGAGATGACCGAAAGGTACGTCGAAGCGCGTGACGGTCACGCTTTCGCCGGGCAGCGTATTGGCAGCGACAGGATCGGGTGCTGCACGCTGGGATGCCGCCGCCGCCGCTTTGCGCAGTATCGCCGGCGCATCCCGCTCATGCGCGTCGCGTTCGAAGGCTTGGCGATCCCGTGCCTCGCGCTCACGACGGAAGGTGCGCGGCAGGTCGTCGTCCAACGTTGTAAAATGCGGCTCGGGCATACCGAACAATCTCCGTCGTCTCGAAAACTGGAACGCACCACCAGAATTCGCCGCGAAAATCGCCGATCAATTGGGCCACATTAGGTTCCAAATGCGCAAAAGGTGCGGGCGCTGCTTCAGCGCCTCTCCTGAGCCCGGCGGAGCGCCGCGGCAAGCGCGCTTTCACCGGCCTCCGGAGCGCCCTTGCTACCAGACGACGCGGTAGATGGCGGCCTCGCCTGCGCGGGCCCACCTCGCCCGCCGGGTGAAGGAGCGCCACCGCTCGCCTGACGTCCCGCACCTGCATCGATCGCGCCTGACTTCATCGTCAGCGCGATGCGCTTGCGCGGCACGTCCACCTCTTTGACGCGCACGTGCACGATGTCTCCGGCCTTCACCACCTCGTGCGGATCCTTCACGAACCTGTCCGATAGCTCAGAAATATGGACGAGACCGTCCTGATGCACGCCGACATCGACGAAGGCGCCGAAGTTGGTGACGTTGGTGACGACGCCTTCGAGTTTCATACCTGGCTTCAGGTCATCGAGCTTCTCGACGCCCTCCTGGAATGTCGCGGTCTTGAATTCGGGACGCGGATCGCGACCCGGCTTTTCCAGTTCCGCGACGATGTCGATGATCGTCGGCACGCCAAAGTCGGCATCGGCAAAATCAGCCGGGCGAACCTTGCGCAGAAAATCCTTGTCACCAATCATCGCCTTGACCGATCGCCCCGTCGCCGCCGCGATCCGCTCGACAACCGCATAGGCTTCGGGATGAACCGCCGAACCATCGAGCGGATTCTTCGCGTCCATGATGCGCAGGAATCCCGCCGCCTGCTCGAAGGCTTTCGGCCCCAGTCTCGGCACCTTCTTCAACGCCGCACGAGATTTGAAAGCACCGGACGCGTCGCGGAACGTCACAATGTTGTCGGCGAGCGCGCGGCTCAAGCCCGACACGCGCGCGAGCAGCGGCGCCGACGCCGTGTTGAGGTCGACGCCGACCGAGTTCACGCAATCCTCGACGACGGCATCGAGCGAGCGCGCAAGCCCCGCCTGGTCGACGTCATGTTGATATTGACCGACGCCGATCGCCTTGGGATCGATCTTGACCAGTTCCGCGAGCGGATCCTGGAGACGCCGCGCGATCGACACGGCGCCGCGCAGAGAGACGTCGAGATCGGGAAACTCCGCCGCCGCCAGTTCCGATGCAGAGTAAACCGAAGCACCGGCCTCCGACACCATCACCTTCATCGGCTTGGCGCCGGGGATCTTCTCGATGAGTTCACCCGCGAGCTTGTCGGTCTCGCGCCCTGCAGTACCATTGCCGATCGCGATGATCTGCACCTTGTGCTTGATCGCCAGCGCGCCGAGCGTCGCGAGCGCGCCGTGCCAATCCCGGCGCGGCTCGTGCGGATAAACGGTCGCGGTATCGAGCACCTTGCCCGTCGCATCGACGACGGCAACCTTGACGCCGGTGCGGATGCCCGGATCGAGCCCCATGGTCGCGCGCGGTCCGGCCGGCGCGGCGAGCAGCAGGTCCTTGAGGTTACGCGAGAACACGGCGATCGCTTCGCCGTCGGCGCGCTCCTTGAGCCTCGTCATCAAATCGATCGTCAGCGACACGGCGATCCGCCCGCGCCACGCGAGTCGAACACCGTCACCGAGCCATTTGTCGGCGGGGCGGCCCTTGTCGATGATCCCGAGCATCGAGCGAATGCGCCCCTCGGCGGGATGCGGTGCACCCGGCGCGGCCGGCGGCAGATCGAGCGTCAAGTCGAGAATGTCCTCGTTGCGGCCGCGGAGCAGGGCGAGCGCGCGGTGCGACGGCAGATCCTTGATCTTTTGGCTGAAGTCGAAATAGTCGGAGAACTTCGCGCCCGCCGCTTCCTTGCCCTTCATCACTGTCGAAGTCACCAGACCGGCATCCCACAGCCATTCGCGCAACGAACCGACGAGTTGGGCGTGCTCGCCGGCGCGCTCGATCAGGATGGCACGGGCGCCGTCGAGCGCCGCCTTGGTATCCGCGACACCTTTGGCGGCATCGACATATGTGGCGGCGGCCTGTTCCGGCACCAGCGACGGGTTGGCGAGCAGTGCATCCAATAATGGCTCGATGCCGGCTTCGCGCGCGATCTGCGCTTTCGTCCGCCGCTTCTGTTTAAACGGGGCGTAGAGGTCCTCGAGTTCGACTTTTGTCGCCGCGCCCATGATCGAGGACAACAGCGCCGGCGTCATCTTGTCCTGATCGCCGATACTCTTGACGACCGCCGCGCGGCGATCCTCCAGCTCACGCAGATAGCCGAGGCGCTCTTCGAGCTTGCGCAATTGGGTATCATCGAGCCCACCGGTGCGCTCCTTGCGATAGCGCGCAATGAACGGGACGCTCGCGCCCTCGCCGAGCAGCCCGACAGCGGCCGCGACCTGCTCCACGCCGACGCTCAATTCCGCGGCGATGCGCTGGTTGATTTTGTCCATGATACTCCCCCGCCGACACCGCTGCCGGCGCGATTATCCACTACCAGGAGCCGGGCACAATATGAAGGCAGCGGCGCTACGGAATTTGAAAACACAACACCCGCCAGTGGTGAGCTGGCGGGTGCCGATTGAAGCTAGCTTTGCAATCGTGTCGGCTGTTTTTTGCAACCGTTACACCAAGACCGATGAGATGGGGGGATCGGTCTAGACGCGTGCAAACTGTGTATAACACGATTCGCGGGGTTGCCACGCGGAAGCAGTGGCCGGCTCGCCGGCAGCAGCCAAAAATTCTCAGACGCGAAACGCCGCGGATCCTG
>LNEA01000674.1 GCA_001464855.1 Rhizobiales bacterium Ga0077530 | reverse complement strand
GAGCGCTCGCTGCGCTTCCCGTGATTTATTGGCTGCTGCGCACCGTGCCGCCGCGGCCGCGCCAGATCGCGTTCCCGCCGACGCGGATATTGGTTGGATTGGAGAACAAGGACAAGACGCCGGCCAAAACGCCTTGGTGGCTGACGCTGATCCGAATGCTCGCCGCAGCGCTCGTCATTTTCGCGCTCGCCGATCCCGTGCTCAATCCACATCGCGAAGCCGGACTCAATGGCAGCGGTCCGTTGGTGCTCGTCGTCGACAACGGTTGGTCGAGCGCCAGTACGTTCGCGATCCGCTCGAAACTCGTCGAGCGGATGATCGATGAAGCACAATCCACCAACCGGCCGGTGATCGTTGCGCCGACCGCATCGAGTGCCAAAACCCTGACGCTGCGTAGCGAAGCCCCGATCGCCGCGCGCACGACGGCCGCAGCTCTTCAACCGCAACCGTTCCCGCCGCAACGTGCCGAGCTTGGCGAGCAATTGACACGCCTCCTCACTGGTCAGAGCGGCCTCGATGTCGTCTGGCTCAGTGACGGCATCGACCATGACGGGCAGACCGCGGCATTCGCCGACGTGCTCGCGCGCCTAGCCGGTACGGGCGGTCGCCTCCAGGTCGTCACCAACCGGGCAGGCGATGAGCCGCTCGGCGTTTCGGCCGGCCTCGACCGCGAGGGTAAGCTCGAAGCAAGCGTTATCCGTGCCGAAGGTGCGGCCCGCCAAGGCACCGCCCTCGCCTTCTCGGCGCGCGGCCAGCGGTTGGCCGAGGCGCCCTACGACATGAGCGCGGGAAGCCGGAAGGCAATCGCCAGATTCGAGCTGCCGCTGGAATTGCGCAATCAGGTCGCGCGCGTCGAACTCGCGGGTGAACGCAGCGCCGGCACCGTCCATCTCCTCGATAGCCGCTCGCGCTGGCACCGCGTCGCTCTCGTATCAGGCGAAAGCCGCGAACAGGCGCAGCCCCTGCTGGCACCGCTCTACTACATCGAGAAGGCACTCGCGCCGTTTGCCGAACTGGTCCGCCAGAAGGACGTCAACCTCGCGGGCGCTGTCACCAGCGCCTTCGAGCAGAAATCATCGATTATGATTATGGCCGACATCGGCACGCTCGCCGGCGAGTTGCAGACGCGCGTCGACGAATGGCTCAACAAGGGCGGCGTCCTCGTGCGCTTCGCCGGCCCGCGCCTCGAAAAGGGTGGCGACGATCTGCTTCCGGTCGGCCTGCGCGTTGGCGGCCGTACTCTTGGCGGCGCGCTCTCATGGTCGACGCCACAACCGCTGGCGCCGTTCGAGGATACGAGCTTGTTCGCAGGACTCCAGATCCCGCCCGAAGTGACGATCAACCGGCAGATCCTCGCTGACCCCGCCTACCTCACCGACGAGGTCAGTGTGTGGGCGCGGCTCGCCGACGGCACGCCGCTCGTCACCGCCCGCAAGCACGGCGAAGGCCAGATCGTGCTCTTCCACATCACCGCCAATTCCGATTGGTCGAACCTGCCGCTCTCCGGCTTGTTCGTCGAGATGCTCAGGCGCATCGCGACACTCGGAAAGAACGGTGGCGTATCAGTCGGCGGTGTCGAGACGCTCGCGGCCGCCACGCCGAACACGCCCGCGCCGGAGAACGCCGAAGTGCTCGCGCCGAACCAGGTGCTCGATGGCTACGGCACGCTGCGTCCGCCGACCCCGACCGCGCAAGCCGTGCCGGCCCGCCAGATTGATACGCTCGCACCGTCGCTCGACCATCCGCCCGGTTACTACGGCCCGGCCGCACCGAGCTCAAACCGCTGCCGCGCCTTCCCAACGCCGAGCAGCGGACCTATGAGGGCACCAACCCGGAGCCGCTGAAACCGTGGCTGCTCTCGTTTGCACTTGCGCTCATCTTCCTCGACATCGTCGCCGTGCTGATATTGCAGGGCTTGCTGTCGTCCCGCCGGGGGCCGCGCCCGACATCCGCGACAGCCGCGCTCGTCATCGGTATCGCGACCGCGCTTGTTCTCGCTGCCACGGCCGCTAACGCTCAACAGGCACGGCCGCGTACTGCTGCGCCGACGCCGCCACCTATTGCCGCACCGATGCCCTCGAGCCGCGAGTTGCAAACGGCGATCCAGGCCACGGGCAAGGTCTCGTTCGCTTACGTGTTGACCGGAGATACCGCGACGGACGACACGAGCCGCGCCGGCCTCGTCGGCATTGGACGCGTGCTTGCCGCCCGCACGTCGGTCGAACCCGGCGAGCCCTTCGGCGTCAACGTCGCGACCGACGAAATCGCATTCTTCCCGATCCTGTATTGGCCGGTGCTGCCGAACGCCAATCCACTGCCCGATGCCACCCTGTCGAAGATCGACACCTATATGAAGCAGGGCGGCATGATCATTTTCGACACCCGCGATTTCGGGTCCGGCCTTCCGACTGGCGTCGGCACAGGGCGCGAAGGCGGCACGCCACTGCAACGCCTGCTCGGCCGCCTCGACATCCCGCGCCTCGAACCCGTCCCCGAAGGTCACGTGCTGACGAAATCGTTCTATATCTTGCGCACCTTTCCGGGGCGCTGGGACGGCGGCCAGATGTGGGTCGAAGCCGACAGCGCCGAGCCCGCCGACGCCGACACCCGCAAGGCGCGGCGCGCCGATGGCGTCAGCTCGATCCTGGTGACGTCCAACGATCTCGCGGCCGCATGGGCGCTCGACGACCGCTTCCGCCCGCTCTACCCGACGGTGCCGGGAGGCGAAGCTCAGCGCGAAATGTCGTTCCGCGTCGGCATCAACATCGTCATGTACGCGCTGACCGGCAACTACAAGGCCGATCAGGTGCACGCGCCCGCCCTGATCGAGCGGCTTGGCCAGTAACACAGTGAACTGCGTGAGGCATACCGTATGAACTGGTCGATCGACATCGCTCCAATGGTGCCAGCGCCGCTGCTGGTCGCCGCGATCGTCGTCGGGCTCGCGCTCATCGC
>LNEA01000673.1 GCA_001464855.1 Rhizobiales bacterium Ga0077530 | reverse complement strand
TGCTTGCGCCCCGCGCGTACGATGTCCGGGCGCGACAGCGATCGCATCCCGACGAAGTCACGCTTGCCCTTACCAATCGCCCAACCAAGACCGACATCGTCCGGCGTCACCGTTCCGTCGGTCTCCTGGCCGACGATGATGAAACCCTTCTCGGCACGCAGGACGTGCATCGCCTCGGTGCCGTAGGCGCAACCGCCGTGCCGTTGTACTTCGCGCCACACCGCGTCCCACGTCGCAGCACCGTAGTCCGCCGGGACATTGATCTCGAAGCCGAGTTCGCCGGTAAAGCTGACACGAAACAGGCGCGCATCGACGCCACCGACGCGGCACGACGCAAGACTCATATGCGGCAACGCTGCCGCTGCAATATCAACGCCCTCGACGAGCGGCGCCAACACGTCGCGCGCGCGTGGTCCTTGCACGGCGATCACGGCCCACTGCTCGGTGGTTGAGGTCAACCACACCTTGAGATCGGGGAACTCGGTCTGCGCGTAGTCTTCCATCATGTGCAGCACGCGCGCCGCACCGCCGGTCGTCGTGGTGACGTGGAAGCGGTCCGATGCCAACCGGCCGATCACGCCGTCGTCGATGATGAACCCGGCCTCATTCAACAGCACACCATAGCGGCAGCGCCCGACCGCGAGTTTCCGGAATGAATTGATGTAGAGTCGCTCGAGAAATTCAGCCGCATCCGGTCCGACGACCTCGATCTTGCCGAGTGTCGACGCATCGAACGCGCCGACCGAGGTGCGGGTCGTGCTGCACTCGCGCGTCACCGCTGCGTGCATATCCTCGCCGGAGCGCGGGAAATAGCGCGCGCGCTGCCACTGCCCGACATCCTCGAACACTGCGCCTTCCCGGCGCGCCCAAGCGTCGATCGGCGTTCGCCGCACCGGGTCAAACAAACCGCCGCGATTGAGGCCGGCAATGGTCCCGAACGTCACCGGCGTGAAAGGCTGGCGGAATGTCGTCAATCCGACCGCCGGAATTGGCTTGCCGAGATGATTGGCGACGATCGCCATTGCGTTGAGGTTCGACGTCTTGCCTTGGTCCGTCGCCATACCGGTCGTGGTGTAGCGCTTGACGTGTTCGATGGCGCGAAAACCTTCCCGCGCCGCCAGCTTCAGGTCCTTCACTGTGACATCGTGCTGGTAGTCGACGAACGCGCGCCCGTCATCGGCGGCCCGCACGTTCGCTCCGACAATCCCCCGGTAGTCGACCGGTTCATCGCTCACCTTATACGTGGGGACGACCTCCGCCGCGCCGACGGCAGCAGCGCCGGCCGCGTGGCCATCCGCCAATGCTGCGCCAATGCCGAACACGCCGCGACATGCGCCCGCCGACTGCTGCGCCTGCCCCGGCGCTGCCAAGTCAGGGAGAAATGCGCGCGCGGCGTCGTCCCAACGAACCTTGCCGCGCGACTGCGAGAAAAGATGCACCGACGGGGTCCATCCGCCCGACATCGCGACGAGATCGCAGCGCACCCATTCGCCGGCCGTCACCGCACCGTCCGCACCGATCCGCCCGATCTGCACGGCCGATACGCGATGCCGCCCGCGCGTCGCGACGATCGTTGCACCGGCCGATATTGCGAGACCACTGGCATGCGCGGCCGCATTCGGACGCGGATCAAGCACAGCGGCAATCTCGATGCCGGCGCGCTGGAGATCGAGCGCGGCCGCATAACCGCTGTCGCACGCCGTCAGCACGACAGCACGCGAACCCGGCCGCGCGCCGTAGCGATTGACGTAGGTACGCACGGCATCGGCGAGCATGATGCCGGGGCGATCATTGCCGGGAAACACCACCGGCCGCTCGATGGCCCCAGTCGCGAGCACCACGCGTCGGGCTCGCACCTGCCACATCCGCTCGCGCGGTACATTCCGCTCGACCGCGCCAAGATGATCGGTGATCCGCTCGGCGAGTCCGACGAAATTCTGCGCGAAATAGCCGAACGCCACCGTGCGCGGCAGCAGCGTCACGCGTGGCATTGCAGCAAGTTTCCGCACGGCATCGGCCAGCCACGTCGCGGCGGACATGCCATCGATCTCGGTCGACCACTCGCTGAGCAGCGACCCGCCGAACTCCGCCTGCTCGTCGCACAGAATGACGCGGGCTCCGCCCGTCGAGGCCGCCAGCGCAGCCGCAAGTCCCGCCGGCCCCGCGCCGACCACCAGCACGTCACAGTGTGCGAAGCGATTTGCGTAGCGATCGGGATCGGGTTGCAGCGGCGCCTTCATAGATCCGCGCCCACGCCCGGTTTGAGCCGAGCAGCCGCGGTCCCATAAAGGTCTTGTAGTAGAAGCCAGCCGCGAGCAGCGGCGCGGCGAGGCTATTAATCGCGCCCAGATCGAAGGCCAGTGACGGCCAGCGGTTCTGGCTCATCGCTGCGAGCCCGTCGAACAGCTCGACCTCGGTCGCGCGCAGGTTCGGCGTGGTACCACCTTCGCCACGGTCGATCGTGACGAGCGCGTTCGGCTCCTCCGAGCCCGCCGAGAGAATGCCGCGTGGACGATGGTACTTGTAGGAGCGTGCGACGAGATGCACCCCATTTGCGATCAACGCCGACGCAAGTGTGTCGCCGACGAAGCCCTGATAGGACCGGCCATCGAATGTGAAGCGGATGGGTCTCGACCGATCGATACGGCCGCCGCCGTTTGTGCGATGCGGACCCGACATCAGCGGTCGCCTCGCGAGAGAGCCTTGGGATCGGGGCGCGGTTCATCCGGCTTGTAGGTCGCCAGGATGCGATCACTTACGGTATGACGCACGCTGTTGAAGAAACGCCCGCAGCCGTGGATATGCCGCCAACGCTCCGCGTGGATCCCCTTCGGATTACTCCGCATGTAGAGAAAATCAGCCCACTCGGCGTCGCTCACCGCAGCAGGTTCGACCGGACGCGAGATATGCGCCTCGCCACCATAGCGGAACTCGGATTCGGGCCGCTCCGTGCGGCAATAGGGACAGTGAATCTGCAGCATTGTGATGCCCCTAGTGCGCGACGGCGGCAGCGGCCGCTTCGTCGATCAATCGGCCGGTGGTGAAACGCTCGAGCGCGAATGGCGCGGCAATCGGATGCGGCACGCCGCGCGCCACTGTTGCCGCAAACACGTAGGCGGAGCCCGGCGTCGCCTTGAAGCCACCCGTCCCCCAGCCGCAATTGACGAACAGGCCCGGCACGGGGGTCAATCCAATGATCGGCGAGCGGTCCGGCGTCACGTCGACGATGCCGCCCCAGTTGCGCAGCATCCGCAGGCGCCGAAACGTCGGGAACAGATCGCAGATCGCATCCAGCGTATGCGCGGAGACGTGTAATCCGCCGGTCTGGCTGTAGGACGTGTAGGCATCCGTGCCGGCGCCGATGACCAGCTCGCCCTTGTCCGACTGCGAGATGTAGGCGTGCACCGTGTTCGACATAACCACGCACGGCATCACGGGCTTGATCGGCTCGGACACCAGCGCCTGCAGCGGATAGCTCTCGAGCGGCATTCGCACGCCCGCCATGCCCATCAACACCGACGTATGGCCCGCCGCGACGACACCAACCTTCTTCGTCTTGATTACGCCGCGCGTCGTCTCGACGGCCTCGACCGCGCCGGACGCACTCCGACGAATCGCGGTCACCTCGCAATTCTCGATGATGTCGACGCCGAGCGCGCTTGCGCCGCGCGCGTACCCCCACGCAACGGCATCGTGCCGCGCCGTACCACCGCGCCGCTGAAGGGCCGCGCCGAGCACCGGATAGCGCAGCGTCGGCGAAATGTTGAGCGGCGGGCAGAAAGCCTGCGCCTCTTCAGCACTCAGCCACTCGTTGTCGATACCGGCAAGCCGGTTGGCGTGAACGTGGCGCTTGAACACCTGGATGTCGTGCACCGTATGGGCCAGCATCATGACGCCGCGCGGCGAGTACATGACGTTGTAGTTGAGCTCGTCCGACAGCGTCTCCCAGAGCTTCACCGACAGCTCGTAGATCGCCTCGGACTCCTCCCACAGGTAGTTCGAACGGATGATCGTCGTGTTGCGCCCGGTATTGCCGCCGCCGAGCCAGCCCTTCTCGACAACCGCGACATTGCGAAGTCCGTGCTCCCGCGCGAGGTAGTAGGCCGTGCCGAGGCCATGCCCGCCACCACCGACGATGATCGCGTCGTACTCGGCCTTCGGTTCCGGCGCGCGCCACTGCGCCGGCCACCGCTTGTTGCCGCTCAGCGCGTTGCGCGCCAGCGAGAGGAGTGAAAATCGCATGTGGCTTTCCTAGTCGCCGAGCCGCCTTGCATTCACGTGAGCGATCACTCGCCAAATTTTCCGCCGCGCCCCGCGCCGCCCGCAAATCGCGCCGCTCCGGACTGACCTTCCGCAGCGACTGCCGAGATACCATGCGAGAATTCGGCGCGCATCGCATCTTCGAATGGCAGGTCCCACTGGCGATAGACCGAGGCCCGGTCGAGGTTCATGCACATCTGCGGGAACTGGGAGATTTGCAGCGCCAGTGCCTCTGCGGCGGCACGCGATTGCCCCTTCGGCACCATTCGATTGGCGAGGCCCATCCGTAGCGCCTCCTCCGCGCCGACCGGCCGCCCCGTCAGGATCAGGTCCATGGCGTGGCTTTGCCCGATGAGGCGCGGCAGCCGCACCGTGCCGCCGTCGATCAGTGGCACGCCCCACCGCCGGCAGTAAACGCCGAACGTTGCGTCCTCCTCGACGACACGCATGTCGCACCAAATAGCCAATTCCAAGCCGCCCGCCACGGCGTGACCGGCAACGGCCGCGATCACCGGTTTTGACAGCGCCAGTCGCGACGGTCCCATCGGGCCATCACCATCGGGGCGGTAGCGCTTCTTGCGCTCACCCGACGCGATCGCCTTGAGATCGGCACCGGCACAGAACGCGCCACCCGACCCCCACAGCACCGCGACACGCTGTTCGGGATCTGTTTCGAACGCGCGGAATGCGTCGGCCATCGCCTCCGCGGTCTCATTGTCCACGGCGTTGCGGACCTCCGGGCGGTTCAGAATCACGGTGGTTACCGGCCCCTGCCGCTCGACGCGAACCTTGGCGCTCGCCATTGCCTGCTCCTGTGACGCTTCCCCCGGAGTGCATAGCGGGGAAGGCAGACCTTCCGCAACCGGCGTCAATTCAGGTGACGCATGAGGTCGCCCACGATGCCGCAGCTCGGAACAAATGCTCGGACCGACGGTTTCACCCGTACGGAAATCGCTAATAAAGGAGTATCCAGTCATGGACGCCACACAGATCCGCGAACACATGAAAGTCGTCGGCTCCGACGGTCAACACGTCGGCATCGTCGATGGGATCGAGGGTGATCGCATCAAGCTCACGAAGAACGATCCCGCCGCGGGAGGCCAGCATCGTTACGTCGGATTGAACGATGTCGAGCAGATCAAGGACGGCAAGGTCTGCCTCAATTCGCACGCTCAGGCTCGCTCCATGTAACGCGTTCCCGCGTCGTCCTGGAACCTTCGGCGTTTTGCTCATTCGCTGAGGCGTGCCGGACCGACCGGTAAGGTGAAGCCGCTTCGCCCATCACTGGGATTGGAGCGCGCTTCACCTTTGCGCGTCTTGGGGCTCTATCGAGTATCGGCCCCGTAGATGCGGCGCGCTGCCTCTTCACTGACGAAGCCATCGAGCACATCGGCGCGAACGGCATCACGGCTGCGCTGACGCGGATCGCCGAAGCCACCGCCCCCCGCTTCAACAACTGAAATGCGCTGCCCCGGCGCAACCTCGATCCGCCCCTTCGCATGCACAGCCGCACCATCGACGGCGTGGACGCGCAGTGTCCCGGCTTCACCATTGAACATGCCACGAGCTGGAAATTCGGTGCGATTGCCCATTCCGAGCATCGTCAGCGTATGACCGGTGTCGTTCCGCAACACGACCTC
>LNEA01000672.1 GCA_001464855.1 Rhizobiales bacterium Ga0077530 | reverse complement strand
GATGACGGAAGCTTCGAGGCTGGTACGGTCAATCGGCGGGTCGAAGAAAAGCTGCGCGAGTTCGCCGAGCGCGGCCGCGCCTTTTCCAAACGACAGGGAAGCGACGACGGCCTCGGCGGCGGCGACAGCGGAAAGCCCGTGTCATGATCATGCATGTTGCCGAAGCTGGCGAACGACGCGGGCGCGTTGTCCTGCACCTCGCCTCCGGCCACCCGAATGAGATCGCGATCGAGGCCGCTGTCCGCATCGCGCAAGCGTTCAATTCCGAGATCGAGAGCCTCTTTGTCGAAGACTTGCAGCTCTACGACCTCGCAAGCTACCCCTTTGCTCGCGAGATTTCACTGACGCGCGCGCGTCAACGTCCGCTGTCGCGCGACGACATCGAGCGCGAGATGCGGCTGTGCGGCCAATCCCTGCAACGGCGCGTCGAGGCTCTCGCGCGCGCTGCCGACGTCCCGCTGCGCGCGAAGGTCGTTCGTGACGATCCCGTGCACGCGTTGGCGAAGGCCTGCGCCGAAGACGGTCCATGGAACGTCGTCGCCCTGGCCGATGCGCTAGCCCCCGGTCAGGGCGCCCGGCTTCGCGATCTGTTCGCCACTGTCGTCGGCACCACTGGCCTGATGCTGGTCGGTCCCAACGCACGCCGTACGCGCGGCCAGATCGTCGCGGTCGTCGAAACGCCCGAGCACTTGCAACCCCTGATGCGCGCGGGCGAGCGATTGGCCGGCGTCCTCGGTGGGGCGACGAGTGGCTGGACGGCCAAGTGCGGCTCGCACTTGGCGACCAGTCGCGCGTGCGGCTACTGCATTGCCGCACGGATCAGGGCGCGCCGGCCGCGCTGGCCGAAGTCATCCGTCGACTCAACGGCGGATTTGTCATCGGGCACTTCGGCGGTCTCCTGGTCCCCGCCGACGGCGACCTCCGCGACCTCGTCGCCGCGCTGGAGTGCCCGCTGTTCTTGATGAGATAGTTGCTCACCACGGATGCACTTTTGTCCCCTCTCCCCGTCCTTACGGGGAGAGGGTTAGGGTGAGGGGCGGAAACTTGTTCGACAGTCGCGCTTGCTGCCGCCCCTCATCCCGACCTTCTCCCCGCAAGAGCGGGGAGAAGGGGAAGATGCGTAGCGGCCGAAGGCCGAGAGGCGAGAATGCCACCGAGAGGCAGCACCGCGGCGCCGGTAGGCGTCGCGCCAAAGGCGCGCCTCTGGCGCGGGCCGTCGGCGACCGCGGCAAAAATCAAGCCGCTGCTTCCTTCTGCGCCGCCATGACCTGATCGGCGAGGCGGCCGGTCAGTTCGGCGAGATGATCAAACTTCGCCGCAAAGGTGCCAACGCCAGCCGTCGCCGATCGTAGTTCGACGATCAGGTCCTGGATCTCCGTCTCCGGCACCCGCGCCTGCACGACATCCCAGCCCGGCCAGTCCGGCCGCGCGTCGAAGCCGAGGATCTGGCCGCGCCGCTGCGCGATCATCGCGTTGATGCGCGACGTCGCCTCGTTCGGCACCACGATGTCGACCGCCATCACCGGCTCGAGCAGCACCGGGCTGCATTTCGGCATGCCCTCCGACATCGCGAGACGTCCCGCCTGCCGGAACGCCATGTCGGAGCTGTCGACGCTATGATACGAGCCATCGGTCAGCGTTACCGCTACATCGACCACCGGAAATCCGAGCGGCCCATGCGAAAGGTAGTCGCGCACGCCGATTTCGACTGAAGGAATGAACTGCTTCGGCACCACGCCGCCGCTGATGGTGTCGTCGAACAGAAAACCTTCGCCGCGCGTCAGCGGCTTGATCTCGACGACCACGTCACCGAACTGCCCGTGCCCGCCAGACTGCTTCTTGTGGCGACCGCGGATCGACACGCTGCCACGGATCGTCTCCTTGTAGGGGATCTGGCGACGGCGCGTCGCCGCCTCGATCCCGTACTTGCGCTTGAGGCGCTCCATCGCGACGCGGAGATGCATCTCGCCCTGCCCCCACAGCACCATCTGATGGGTCTCGGCTGAATGATCGAGCCGCACCGAGGGGTCTTCCTCCATCAGCTTCGTCAGCGCTGCGCTGAGCTTGACCTCGTCCTTGCGGTCCTTGAGCTCGATTGCCACGCCGTATACAGCGGGCGCCTGCTGCAGCAGCTCAAGCTGAGGGACGCCGGCCTTGTCCGCCGACAAAGTATCCCCGGTTCGCACGCTCTCGAGCCGACCAAGGGCAACCGTATCGCCCCGCTTGGCGCCCGTCAGCTTGCGCGCCTCCTGGCCAACCATCGAGAACATGCCGGCGATACGGTCGTCACCGCGCGGGCCGTAAAGCGTCGTGCCATCGGGAAGGTCGCCGGCGAGGACGCGAGCGATCGACAGCTTGCCGCCATGCGAGGTGTAGACCGTCTTCAGAATCTGCACCGCCGACTTCGCATCACCGAGTCCGATCCGCTCGGCCGTGTGCTGCACGAACGGCGCTTCATGCCGGATCGCCTTCAGCAACCGTACGATGCCGTTGCCATGCTCCGCCGAGCCCAGCAGCACCGGACAGATGAGCCCGTCGCGCATCTCCTTCGCGAGGTCCTCGAAGACCTTGTCGCGCGGTGGCGGCATATCGCCAAGCAACTGCTCCATCAGCTCGTCGTCGTAATCTGCAAGCTGCTCTAGCATATGGAAGCGCGCTTCCTGTTCGCGTCCTTTGACGTCGTCAGGCATCGTGATGACTTCGGACGGCGCGTGCTCGCGGTAGACGAAGGCGCGCTCCAGCGCCAGATCGACGAAGCCGGTCGCGATACCGTTCTCCCATACCGGAATCTGGCGCAGCACCAGCGGCTTGGCGCTGGCCGGCTGAAGCATCGGCAGGATCTCGCGCACCTGCGTTTGGAAACTGTCGATCTTGTTGAGGAAGAGAAAGTGGGGGATGCCCTGATCTTCGAGCTGCTTGAGGATCAACTGCAGCGCGGCGACGCGCTTGGGGTCCGGCTCGCAGACCACGATGGCCGCATCGCACGCCGCCAGCACGGCGTTCGCCTCGGCTTGGAATTCGATCGATCCCGGGCAGTCGATGAAGGTAAGGCGATCGCCGAGAAATTCGACATCGGCGACATTGACTTCGACGCTCATGCCGTGGTCGCGCGCTTCCGGAGCGCTATCGCCAACCGTGTTCTTGTCGGAGATCTTGCCTTGGCGTGTCACGGCCCCGGTGCGGGCCAGGATGGCCTCGAGCAGCGTCGTCTTTCCGGAGAGGTAGGGTCCAAGGATCGCGATGGCGCGGGCGCCGCGCGTTGCACTGCCGTTGGGATCAAGCCCCATGGGTTCCTCCTTGTCGCTCAGGCGCAAGGACGTGTGCCGCGCCCCGCGCCTGAGTTGAGGCAGCACGGCACGATCATGTTGGACCGGCATTAGGCCAAGCGCAAGAGCCGTTCGCATAAGGTATGTTGCGCTTGCTAAGGGCCGCGTGAACGCGAGGCTTTAACCTGCGGGCGCCACGCAGTAGAACTCGTCGACAATCCACCGGCCCGCACAAATCCGGTCAAACATCTCGGAGGAACAATGTCCGCGACAGTCGCATTCGTCGGCCTCGGCGCCATGGGCTCGGAAATGGCCGGCAACCTCGTCGCCAAGCAATGGCGTGTGGTGGGTTACGACATGCGCCGCGAGGCGATCGATCGATTGATCGCTGCGGGCGGGCACGGCGCATCGAGCGCTGTCGAGGCCGCGCGTGGTGCAGATGCGCTGGTGCTGATGGTCGTCAACGCCGATCAGGCAGAGAGCGTGCTGTTCAAGGACGGCGCGCTCGACGCGTTGAAGGCCGATAGCACCGTTGTCGTGATGGCGACGTGTGCGCCGGACCGCATCGAAGCGATGGCGGCACGAGTCGAGGCAAGCGGCCGAAAGTTCGTCGACGCGCCGGTATCGGGCGGCGTCGCGGGTGCGAAGGGCGGCACGCTCACGATCATGGCCGCTGCACCGCAGGCGACGTTCGACGCATCACGCCCACTGCTCGAAGCGATGGGCTCGAATTTGTTCTATCTCGGCCAGAAGCCGGGCCAAGGTACGGCGATGAAAATCGTCAACCAGCTCCTTGCCGGCGTCAATCTGGCGGTTGCGGGCGAGGCGATGGCGTTCGCCGAGCGCGCCGGCATCGACCTCAAAGTCGCGCATGAGTTGTTGACGGGTTCCGCCGCCGGAAGCTGGATGCTCAAGGCGCGCGGCCAGCGCATGATCGACTACGACAATGTCGTCACGAGTGCCGTCGAGATCTTCGTCAAGGATCTTGGCATCGCCGCCGCCGCGCATCAGCAATACCTCGCCGCCGCGGGCATCGGCCTCGGCAAGGAGGACGACAGCCAGGTCATCGAGGTGTATCGAACGCTCGGCAAAAAGCCGAAAGGCTGATACCGCGACACGATATCGAATACTCATCCGACAAGGACGCCGCACGCCCATGCCCTCGACCGTTTTCGACTCCGCCATCTACCGCGATTTCTTCGGCACGCCCGCGATGCGCGCCATCTGGAGCGATGAGGCGCTGGTCGCGCGCTACGTCGAGGTCGAGGTCGCGCTGGCGCAGGCCGAAGCGCGCGTCGGCGTCATTCCCGCCGATGCAGCGAAGGAGATCGCGGCCAAGGCGGATGCGACGAAGATGGACCTCGCCAAGCTGAAGTCCGAAACCGATATCGTCGGCTACCCGATCATCGGCATCGTCCACCAGATGGCGAAGCAGTGCGGCGAAGCTGGCGGCTTCGTGCATTGGGGCGCGACGACGCAGGACATCATGGACACCGCGACGGTGCTCCAACTCCGTGCCGCGCTCGACATCGTCGACGCCGAGTTGACGGCAGTCGAGAAGGCGCTCGTGGCGCTGGCTGCGAAGCACCGCGACACGGTGATGGCCGGACGCACGCACATGCAGCACGCGCTGCCCGTCACGTTCGGCTACAAGGCCGCCGTGTGGCTGTCGAGCGTGCGACGTGACAAGGCGCGGCTCGCGGCGCTGCGCCCGCGTCTTCTGGTCGTGCAGTTCTCCGGTGCGGCAGGCACGCTCGCGTCGCTCGGCGACAAGGGGCTCGAGGTGCAATCGGCTCTCGCCGACGAGCTCAAACTCGCGGTGCCGGACATCACCTGGCACGCGGCGCGCGATGGGATCGCCGAAGCCGGCAGCACACTCGCGATCCTCTCGGGCGGTCTCGCCAAGATCGCGACCGACGTGATGCTGATGATGCAGACAGAGGTCGCGGAAGCGTTCGAGCCGTTCGTCAAAGGGCGCGGCGGGTCCTCGACCATGCCGCAGAAGCGCAATCCGATTTCCTGCGAGATGATCCTCGCGATTGCCAAAGCGGTGCGCTCGGACGCTGGATTGTTGTTGGACGCGATGGCCGCAGACCACGAGCGCGCGACCGGCCCCTGGCATCTCGAATGGATCGCTCTGCCACGCTCGTTCCTCGCGACCGCTGCTGCGTTGTATCAGGCGCGCTTCATGCTCGAAGGGCTGATCGTCGATGGCGACCGGATGCGCCGCAACCTCGACATCACCGGCGGGCTGATCGTTGCGGAGGCCGCAATGATGGCACTGGCGCCGCACACCGGTCGCGGTGCCGCGCACGACATTGTCTACGACTGCTGCCGCGCCGCGCTCGATAGCGGCACGACGCTGCTCGCGGAGTTGGAAAAGCGCGATGACGTCACCAAGCATCTCGATCGCGCCGCGCTCGCCCGCGTCGTCGATCCCGCGCACTACCTCGGCACGGCACCGCAGATGGTGGATCGAATGGTGAAGGGATAGCGGCCGTCAGCGATCCCGCGCCGGGAAGGGCCCAGGCGGATAGTCGACGCGCACGAGATATAGACCCGACGATGGGGCCATCGCACCGCAGCGGCTGCGGTCCTTCGCCTCAAGCGCAGCGGCCATTTCTTCTGCCGACGATCGAACGCACCTGATGATGCAGGAAGGATCGCGCGGACGCCTCGATCCTTATTTCCTCGCCGACGACAGTCACATCAAGCCGGTCGAGCGTCTTCACCGGCGACTTCGCCTGGCAGCCGGCGGCACGGAAGGTCGTGAAGTCGTGCTTGCCGAGCAATGCGGGCGCGGCTGCGGCCATCGCCGCCGCATCGAGTACGCGTGGCACCCACCACACGCGGTTGCGATCCAGCGCCGGCGGGGAACCGCGCGCCAGGATGCGGTAGAGGTAGTGCCGTCCAATCGCGCTGAAGCGAGCGTCGAACCCCGGCCCGATCACCTCGCATTCGCGGATCGCGATCGGATCCGGCCGCAAATGAAAATTCACTGCGTTGCGCACGGTGTCCGCCGGCCAATCCTTTTCGAGCTCAAAATGCGCGACCTGGCCGAGCGCGTGCACGCCAGCATCCGTTCGACCAGCGCCACGCACGTCGACCGTCTCAGCGCCGAGCCTGCGGATCGCCTCGGCGAGGCGGCCCTGCACGGATGGCCCGTCAGCTTGGATCTGCCAACCGAGGAACGGCGTGCCGTCG
>LNEA01000671.1 GCA_001464855.1 Rhizobiales bacterium Ga0077530 | reverse complement strand
GACGTTTGGAGACAGAAGGCGGAGGCGACCTGGCCGGCGCTCTACAGTCTGGTCGGCGGCGGCAAGGATTGGGTCGACGCCACGCTCGCCTACAAGAAGACCGGTGCGCTGCCGAAGTGAGCGGGCGCTGCTTCTCGTAATCGTGTGCATGTCTGACTGGCGGGGCGAGCGTATCGCTCCGCCAGGGGACAAGCGCTCGATCATGTCTCGTGCGGATTTGAGGATGTTGCCATGAGGCTTCGCGCCTTGCTCGACAACTTCGAGAGGAACGTCGCGAACATCAGTCTGGCCACACTGGTCGTGGTGCTGGTGCTGCAAGTCGTCTTTCGCTACGTCTTCAAGACCGGCATCTCCTGGAGCGAGGAGGTCTCCCGCTTCCTCTTTATCTGGTTCGTCTACATTTCTGCGAGCTACGCGGTACAGGTCGGCACGCATATTCGCGTCAGTCTCGTCGTCGACTTCATGCCGGCGTCCTTGCAGCGTCCGATGCAGGTCATATCCGATCTCCTCTGGATCGGCTTCAATGCCGTCGTGATCGTCTCAGGCATTCAGCTCGTTGCGAGCATGATCGAATACCCGGTGTATTCGACCTCGCTTCTGCTGCCGATGTCGGCTCCTTACGTGATCATTCCGCTTTCGCACGCCTTAATGATCGTGCGCATCTTGCAGAGTTATCGCAGCGGCGCTGGATCCTGGCGCGCGCCGGGGGCTCACCAATGACGATTGCGGTTCTGCTGCTGCTGTCGCTGGCTTTCGGCGTACCGATATTCGCGGCAATCGGCATCGCTACGCTGGGCGAGATCCTGTTCTCGCCGGTTCCGCTGACCACTGTCGCCAATACGCTCTACAGCGGCGTCGACCAGTTCCCGTTGATCGCCATCCCGTGCTTCGTCCTCGCCGGCGCGATCATGGGCCACGCCGGCATTACCGGCGACATCGTACGCCTCATGCGCGTGCTGGTGGGCTCGCGGCCGGGCGGTCTTGCTGCGGTGACGGTGCTCTCGTGCATGTTCTTCGCTGCCATTTCGGGTTCTGGGCCGGGCACGGTCGCCGCTGTCGGCACGATCATGATCCCGGCGATGGCGCAGCACGGATACGACAAGGATTTCTCCGCGGCCGTCTCCGCGTCCGGGGGCACGCTCGGTATTCTTATTCCGCCGAGCAACCCGATGATCATCTACGGCGTGCTCGCCAGCGTATCGATCGGCGACATGTTCGTGGCCGGCATCGTCCCGGGATTGCTGATGGGCGGCCTTCTTATGCTGACCGCAGTCATCATCTCGCGTCGGCGCGGCTATCGCTCTGAAACGTCGGTGCTCGAGGGTGAAACCGTCCAGCGCGCCTTAACCGATGGCTTTTTCTCGCTGCTCACGCCATTCGTCATTCTGGGCGGCATCTATCTCGGCATCTTTACGCCTGTGGAAGCGGCCGTCGCTGCGATCGTCTATGCCTTGTTCGTCGGTGTGGTCATCAAGCGTTCGATCGGTTTCGCTGGCGTGTGGCAGGCACTGTCCGAGACCAGCGCGATCTGTGGTGGACTCGTGCTCATCATGGGCACCGCCATACTGTTCGGCGAGCATCTGGCGCTCGAACAGGTGCCGCAGCGTCTAGCGGCTGCCATGCTAACGGTGACGACGGATGCGACGATGATGCTGCTGCTGATCGGCGCATTTCTGGTCGTGCGACGCCGATCCTGCTCCCGCTCGTCAAGCAACTCGGCGTCGATCCGATTCACTTTGGCATCATTCTCGTCGTGGCAAGCGAGATCGGCTTTTTGACACCACCGCTCGGCGTCAATCTCTTCGTCGCCTGCAACATCAGCGGTCTGTCACTGGAAGCCGTCGCTCGTGCGGTCTTTCCGTTCATCGTCGTCATGATCTTCGCGCTCATCGCGGTGATCCTGCTGCCATCGATTTCACTGGTGCTGCTGCGCTGATCTGCGAGCCGAGAGTCACAATCCGTCGATCCCAGTCAGTGGGTCGGCAACAACACTTCTGGAGCGACCATGGCCAAGACCAACGAACGCGTTGTTGAAACCCTGATCGAAGGCGGGATCACTCACGCATTCACCTTGCCGGGACTTGGAATCACCTGGTCGCTGCCGGCATTCAAGGCGCAGGAAGACAAGCTCAAAGTCGTGCTGACACGGTCGGAGTGGATCGCGTCGATCATGGCGCAGGTGACCGGCAAGCTCACGGGGCGACCCGCCGTTGCGATGGGCCAAGGGCCGTGGATGACGACGATTGGCGCGATTGGCATCCTCGAGGCCCACTTCTCGGGTTCGCCCATGGTGGTTTTGACCGAGACGTCGGACTACGACGGCTATGGCCAGATGGGCGTCTATCAGACCATGACCGGCGATTACGGCGGCGCCGACGCGATGGCGTCGCTGCGACCGATCACCAAGTACTGCACCTACGCCACCGCACCGGCTGAGGCCGTCTATGGCGTGCAAATGGCGATCAAGCATGCAAGCCTGCCGCGCATGGGGCCGGCTGCCGTCGTCATGAAGACGCCGATCATCCGCGCTGAAATGCCCGATCCGTCGAGTCCGCGTGTTTACCCGACACGCGGCTATCAAAGCTACACGCCGGCGCGACCCGATGGCGCGGCAATCGCGCAACTCGCGGAAATGTTGGCGAGCGCGAAGCGTCCCGTGATCGTTGCCGGCAACGGCGTGGTGATGACGCATTCCGGAGCGGCGTTGCAGAAGCTCGCGGAAGCGGCCGGCATCGCCGTGGTCACCAGCTACAACGGCAAGGGCGTGATCGCCGAGACGTCGCCGGTCGCCGGCGGGATGCTCGGCACATGGGGACACGCCTGCGCCAACCGCACGCTCGCCGCCGCCGACACCATCGTCGTGCTCGCCGCCAGCCTCGGGCCGGACTACACGCGCTTTCGCGATCCGAAGCTCATCCGTCCCGGCGAGCAGCGGATCGTTCAGGTCGACATCGATCCGCGCAACGCCGGCTGGGTCTACCCGGTCGATCTCGCCATCACCGGTGACGTGGTCGACGTCCTCGCGATGCTCAAGGGGCGCGATCTCGGCGCGGCGCAACGCACGGAGCGGCTCGCACATATCTCAGCCTTGCAGCAGCAGACCGGCTTCCACAAACTTCCAGTCACGACGTCCGCGCAGGGGAGCGTCCATCACGCAGATATCATCCGCGGCTTGCAGTCGTTTATCGGACCCGACGATCTGATCGCGCTTGACGCCGGTGCAAACCGCATCTGGGCGACGTTTGGTCTGCGCAATCCGCATCCGCAGCAGTTCCTCGTCGCGGGTGGAACCGGTGCCATGGGATGGGGACCGCCGGCTGCGACTGCGGCAAAGTTGGTGCTCCCGAAAAAGCGCGTGACCTGTCTCGCGGGTGACGGCGGCTTCATGATGACGATGCAAGTCATCACGACGGCGGTTCAACAGAACCTCGATGTCGTTTTCCTCGTGAGTAACAACGCCGGACTAGGCATGGTGCGCGACAATCTTGGTGCGTCGCGCCTCGCCGTCGACTTTGCCGACTGCGACTTCGCGAAGATCTCGGAAGGCCTCGGCGGGCGCGGCTTGACGGTCACGCACGCCGACCAGATTCCCGAGGCTCTCGCGCAGGCCCATAAAATGGGAGGGCCTGTCGTCATCGATGCGAAGGTCGATCCCGACGCCAGCCATCGCGAAGCATCGGATCACGCGCCGCTCTAACGTCTATTCCTGGAGGCCGAGTTTCAGGAACTCCTTCCGGATCTTCTCTCGCATCGCGCCGTTGCGATACGGAAAAGCTCGGAAGTAGTCCTCGATGCGGTAGCCGGGATGAGCCTTGGCTAGTCTCTCGACGTATTGCCGCGCAATGTCGTGGCGCTGCGCGACGGCGTTGCAGAACGCGGCAATGGCGTTGATGTGATAGTGCGCGTTGGGCTGGCGTGCGGCGCGATTAGCCAGGACCGCAGCTTCTTCGCCGTTACCAGAGAATGCCGCATTGACCGCCTGCGTCGCGAGCATGGCAAAACTCATCAGATCATAAGGACTGAGGCGACGCGCCTGCCCTACCGCCGTTTCGGTGCCCTGATGATCGCCGATAATCATACGCGTGAACGCGGATGAATAGTGCCCCATCGCGAAATTCGGATTGAGCTTGATCGAGTGCTCGATCTCATCGAGCGCCAGATCGAAATCCTCTTGCAGTAAAAAGGCCCGTCCGAGCGCCCAATGGCCTTGCGGCTCGCGCGGATCCAGATTGAGCGCGTGCTGGGCATACTCCAATGCGCGCTTGATCTCGTCGTCGCGATCCTTGCCGATCTCGAGAAACGCGCGCTGCCAGTGGACGAACGAGAGACCGGCAAACACGCGCGACGCATTCGGATCGAGCCGGGCCGCGAGTTGGAAAAGGCGCTCAGCCTCTACATAGGCCTGTGGCGTGAATTGGTACATGAGCCAGGTCGCGCGATGGTAGGCGCTCCAGGCGTCGAGATTGGCGGGATGCGTCAGGAGTGCGCGCTGCCGCTCCGTTTGCTCGATCTCGCCCTCGACCGCACCGACGATGACGTTCGCGATCTCATCCTGGATGTCGAATATGTCATCGACATTGCGATCGAAATGCTCGGCCCAGACCTCGCGCGCCGCGACCGCGTCAGAAAGCGCTGCGCGGACGCGGACGCGGTTGCCGACAAACTGCACGTTGCCCTGCACGACGTAGCGGACGCCGAATCGTTGCGCGATGCTCTTCACATCTTCCGTCGAGTTGCGGAACATGAAGGCCGAGCCGCGCGAGATCACGAATAGCCACCGCGTCCGCGCCAGCCGCGTCATGACATCGAGGGACAGGCCGTCGGCCATGATCTGCCCGTGCTCGTCGCCGCCGAGAAGCTGGAACGGCAGGACGACCAAAGAGGGCCGGCTCGGCAAGCTGAGGTCCAGTCCAGCGGCGCTGTCGCTGGCATCGGCGAGCATCATCGTGGTGTCGGTAGACGTCGGTGCGCCTCCAACGATCGCGTTGTGCGCGTGAATCAGGCGCGGCGCGGTGGCCTCGAGCGCGACAAGCCCCGGAGCCGGGTCGAGCGCCGACGATACTGCTCCTTCGATGGCGACATCGCCTACAAACCGCAGCCCGCGGCGGTGGATTGTGCGGATCAGCCCTTGCGCCTTGCCGTCGTCGCCGATGGCGCGCCGCGCCGCCTTGATGCGGCTGGATATGGCGGTGTCCGAGACGATGCGGCCTTTCCAGACGCGCTCGATGATCTCGTCGCGCGTGACGATGCGGTCAGGGTTCTGGACGAGTAGCACCAGCAGGTCGAACACTTGCGGCTCGACTGCGACAGGGGAACCGTCACGGCGCACTTCATACGCGTCAGTATCGATGGCAATGGCGCCGACGAGATAAATCATGGTGCAATTCCGGCAAGCCGACCGGCCTTGAGCGTCGTTAAAATCATTCTCAAGTGCTCCGGATCGAGGAACACAGTCGCGGTCGTGACGCAGGCAGCCGAGCGATTGCGCTTGCTTCACCCACGTCACGGCACGATCGGAAATCGCAACGGCCTGCGCGAGTTCTGCACGCGGACCGGGTATCTGCCTATGCGCCGAATAAAAGGATGACGCCGGAAGGGCGATGGCGCAATTTATCCGCTCACTTCCACCCGAGCCGAATGCCTGGGTCCTATCTACATTGGTGCAAGGATTTTGACGCCAACGTAACCACAACGCCGTGTCAGTTCAAGGCCACACCAAAGCCGGCCGATCCGCCACATTCGCTACTGGAGGTCTGGGCGACGGGAACCAATATGGTGAATGAACAAGGAACGTCGAGGCACCTTTGCACGTTGGTTGGCCGACCCCTGCGGTTGATACCCGCTCGCGCCAGAAATGCGCGACATGTAAAACGGATCTGCATGCACATCAGCTCTGATAGATCGGCATCCCAACCCCAGCGTGTTGCCCAGTCGCGCGGTGAGCGGGCTAGGCCGCGATGACCGCATGAGCGTGTTCAATACCGCATTGGATCGGTTCGGCCGTTGGCTCGCGCGTCAACTCGGCGAGGAGAAGCGCGGCGAAGAGCCGTATGTTCCTTCCGACGCCAAGGCACTGCGTCGGACATTGCGGGCCGGCGACGTTTTGCTCGTCGCGAGCAACAGCAAGATCTCGACCGCCGTCAAATACCTCACGCAGTCGACGTGGTCCCATGCATCGTTCTATGTCGGCGACGTTCTGCCCACGCCAGCAGAAGGCAAGCGGCATGTGCTGATCGAGGTGACGCCGTCCCAGGGCTGCATCTCCGCTCCGATCGAAAAATACGAGCGCTACCACACGCGGATCTGCAGGCCCGTGGGCCTCACCGATGCCGACCGCGAGGAGGTCGTGAAGTTCATGATCTCGCGGCTCGGTGCGGAATACGACATGCGCAACATCTTCGATCTCGCGCGCTACCTGTTGCCGACCCCTCCTGTACCGTCCCGTTGGCGTCGCCGCATGATCGCGTTCGGGTCGGGGCAGCCGACGCGCACGATCTGTTCGACATTGATCGCCGAGGCGTTCGGACGGATCAATTATCCGATCCTGCCGCGTATCGAGCGCCTGACGGACCAAGAGAATCCGATCAGTCCGTTCCGCCGCCGCGAGATCCTGCATATCCGCCACCATAGTCTCTATGCGCCGGCCGACTTCGATCTCTCGCCGTACTTCGAGATCGTCAAGCCGACGCTTGCGGAGGGGTTCAACTACAAGGGACTGACATGGGCGCGCGATGACGAGGCGCGCGCAATCGTTCGTCGCAAGGAGCAGGACGCTTAGGTGGCGCTTAAGGGCGCGAACGGTCCGCTCAACGCGCGCTGCGACCCAGCACGTCCATCAGCTCCGCGATCTTTTCGCGCTGCTCGTCGGCATTTCCGCTGACAATAGCGTGCTCGACGCAATGCGCGATGTGATCGCGCAGGATGTCCTCCTCGACGCGTCTGAGTGCCGCGCGCACCGCCGAGATCTGAGTGATGATGTCTATGCAGTAGCGATCTTCCTCGACCATGCGGGCGAGCCCGCGCACCTGTCCCTCGATGCGGTTCAAGCGTTTCAGGCGCGACGATCGGTCTGGTTTGGCCATGATTGACATATACCCCCGCGGGGTATATCTGTCAATCAGATACCCCGGATGGGTATGCGCCCGGGACCGATCGGTCTGTCGTCGGGCAGCGAATACGGAAGAGTGCCATGGCCCAGCACGACCATCATCACCACGATCACGCAGCGCACGGTCATGACGGCGGCGGCACGGCGGCTGCAGCAGCCGTCAAAGACCCGGTGTGCGGCATGACAGTGGACCCGCACACGGCGAAGCATCGGCACACACACGAAGGCCACCCTTACTATTTCTGCTCGGCTCGCTGCCGAGAGAAGTTCATTGCAGAGCCCGCAAACTATCTGTCGCCCGCGAGCACACCTGCCAAAGCTGTCCCGGAAGGGACGATATACACCTGCCCCATGCATCCGGAGATCCGTCAGGTGGGGCCGGGCGCGTGCCCGATCTGCGGCATGGCGTTGGAGCCGGACGTCGTCACCGCCGACGCGCCGCCCAATGCCGAACTCGCCGATATGACGCACCGGTTCTGGATCGGCCTCGCACTCGCGCTCCCGGTTTTTCTGCTCGAGATGGGTGGCCATCTGTTCGACTTGCATGGCTGGATTGCGCCACAGACGTCGAACTGGGTCCAGCTCGTGCTCGCGACTCCGGTCGTACTGTGGGCCGGTTGGCCGTTCTTCGAGCGCGGTTGGGCTTCGGTTCGCACCGGCAACCTCAACATGTTTACGCTTATCGCCATCGGAACCGGCGTCGCGTGGATCTACAGTATCGTCGGCACTGTATGGCCGGGCCTGTTCCCGGCGTCGATGCGCGGACATGGCGGCGCCGTGCCGATCTATTTCGAGGCTGCCGCCGTGATCACCGTACTGGTGCTCGTCGGCCAGGTGTTGGAACTCCGCGCCCGCGAGCAGACGAGCGGCGCCATCCGCGCGCTCCTCGACCTGTCACCCAAGATGGCGCGCCGGATCAAGGCCGATGGCACCGACGAGGACGTGAGCCTCGACGCGGTCGCGGCTGGCGAGCGGCTCAGGGTGCGACCTGGTGAGCGCGTGCCGGTGGATGGCGAGATCGTCGACGGCCGCAGCGCGATCGATGAGTCCATGGTGACCGGCGAATCCATGCCGGTGACGCGCGGCGTCGGAGATAAGGTGATCGGCGGCACCATGAACCAGTCCGGCGGCTTTGTGATGCGCGCCGACAAGGTCGGGCGCGACACCGTGCTCGCCCAGATCGTCCAGATGGTGGCCCAGGCGCAGCGCAGCCGCGCACCGATCCAGCGGCTCGCCGATCAGGTTTCGGCGTGGTTCGTGCCGACCGTCATTCTCGCGTCGCTGCTCGCATTCGCCGCGTGGTCGATCTGGGGACCAGAGCCGCGGCTGACCTTCGGCCTCATCGCGGCGGTGTCCGTCCTCATCATCGCCTGCCCGTGCGCGCTCGGTCTTGCGACACCGATGTCGATCATGGTCGGCGTCGGGCGCGGCGCGCAATCTGGCGTGCTGATCAAGAATGCCGAGGCGCTCGAGCGGATGGAGAAGGTCGACACGCTTGTCATCGACAAGACCGGTACGCTGACGGAAGGCAAGCCAAGCGTCGTCGCGATCAAGACTGCGCTGGGCATCGCGGAGCCCGATCTGCTGCGTCTGACGGCGAGCCTCGAGCGGTCGAGCGAGCACCCGCTGGCGGCGGCGATCGTCCGCGCGGCCAACGACAAGGCGTTGACGCTCGCGCAGGCGGAGAATTTCGATTCACCCATCGGCAAGGGTGTGACGGGAACGGTGGAAGGTCGCGCGCTGGTGATCGGCAACCAACGGATCATGACCGACGCCGGCATCGACACCGCGCCTCTCGATGCCGCCGCCGATGAAATGCGCGCCGACGGTGCGACCGCGATATTTGTCGGCATCGACGGCAAGGCCGCAGGGATCATCGCGATCGCCGATCCGATCAAGCCTTCCAGCTCCGCCGCGATGGCCGCCCTCAGGGACGCCGGAATCCGCGTTGTGATGCTGACCGGCGACAACGCGACGACGGCACGCGCTGTCGCTCGCCAGCTCGGCATTGCAGACGTCGAGGCGGAAGTGTTGCCCGAGGACAAGGGCAAGATCGTCGCTCGCTTGCGTGCCGAGGGACGCGTCGTCGCTATGGCGGGCGACGGCGTCAACGATGCGCCGGCTCTAGCGGCCGCCGATGTCGGGATCGCCATGGGCACGGGCACCGACGTCGCCATGGAAAGCGCCGGCGTGACGCTGCTCAAGGGCGATCTCGGCGGTATCGTGCGGGCCCGCCACCTCTCCGCGGCGACGATGGCGAACATCCGCCAGAACCTGTTCTTCGCCTTCGTCTACAATGCCGCCGGCGTGCCGATCGCGGCTGGCGTCCTGTATCCGGCTTTTGGCATTCTTCTATCGCCAGTGATCGCCGCCGCCGCCATGTCGCTCTCGTCGGTCAGCGTGATCGGCAATGCGCTGAGGTTGAAGCGCGCGCAGCTATGAGTGCGTCTGGTCTGAGAGTGGCGGCTCGGGAAATCGCAGCGGTTGTTCTGAGCTGGTGGGCGATCCTGCGGGGCAGGCCGCCTATGGCCCCGGATCGCGACGGTGCTATAGTCCCCCTACCGCGTGGCCGGGCTTCAGCCTGGTCGTGACGGCCGACGCTAGATCGGAACTCGGGAGACGCCACGATGAGTACGACCAACGGTTGGGGGGCGATTGCGTTCGCCCTGACCGCCACGCTGCTTGTGCAGCCCGCCCACGCGCAAAAGCAAGGCGGCATTCTCAAAAGCTACGTTTGGGATACACCACCGAGCGCCTCAATTCACGAGGAGGCCACGATCTCCACGGTGTTCCCGTTCATGCCTGTCTTCAACAATCTGGTGCTGTTCGATCAGACGAAGAAAGAGGCCAACCTCGATACGATCGTCCCCGATCTCGGCAAGAGCTGGACCTGGGACAATGCCAAGACGACGCTGACCCTCCAGCTCGAACAAGGGGTCAAATGGCACGACGGTAAGCCGTTCACGGCGAAGGACGTCAAATGCACGTTTGATCTCATATCGGGGATCGTGCAATCCGACGACTTCCGCAAGAACCCGCGCAAGGTCTGGTATCACAACGTCAAGGAGATCACGACCAAGGGTGACCACGAGGTGAGCTTCGTGCTCAAGGCGCCGCAGCCGAGCTTCATCGCGCTGCTGGCATCGGGCTATACGCCCGTCTACCCGTGCCACGTCTCGCAAAAGGAAATGCGCACCAATCCGGTCGGGACCGGCCCGTTCAAGGTCGCCGAGATCAAGCGCAGCGATTCAATCAAGCTCGCACGCAACCCCGACTACTGGAAAAAGGGCAAGCCCTATCTCGATGGGATCGAGTATCGGGTGATCTCCAATCGGTCGACGCGTCTGCTTGCGTTCATTGCGGGTGAGGTCGAATTGACATTCGTGTCCGATGTGACCGTCGCGGGTCTGAAGGACGTCGAAGCAAAGGCGCCAAAGGCCGTGTGTCAGTTCGTGCCGTCGAACAACACGATCAACATGATCGTGAATTCCGCGGCGCCGCCGTTTGACAATGCCAAGGTGCGTCGCGCCATGGCGCTGGCGCTGGATCGCGGGGCGTTCAACACGATCCTCGCGGAAGGCAAGTCGTCGATCGGTGCAGTGATGCTTCCGGGACCCGAAGGCGTATGGTCGATGCCGCCTGAGGAACTTGCGAAGCTGCCGGGCTACAGCCCCGACCGTGCCAAGGATCTCGCCGAGGCGCGCAAGGTCATGGAGGAGCTTGGCTACAGCGCCGCGAAGCCGCTCAAGGTCAAAGTCGCGACGCGCAATATCCCGCTCTACCGCGATCCATCCGTCATCTTCATCGACCAGATGAAAGCCATCTACATCGAGGGCGAACTGGAGAACGTCGACACGCCGCTGTGGCATGCAAAGGTGACTCGCAAAGACTATTCGGTCGGCTTGAACACGACCGGCGTCGGCGTCGATGATCCCGACGTCAACCTCGTCGAGAACTACACCTGTGCTTCAGAGCGCAACTACACGGGCTACTGCAACAAGGAGGTCGACAGCCTCATCTTCGCCCAGTCACGCGAGACCGACCCGGCGAAGCGCAAACAGATCTTGTGGGAAGTCGAACGCAAGATCGTCGAGGACGTCGCCCGTCCCATCATTCTCCACAACCGCGCGGCGACGTGTTGGCATCCGCACGTTCGTGGCGTCACCAGCCACGTCAACTCGCTCTACAATAGCTGGCGCATGGAAAATGCGTGGCTCGACAAGTGAGCAGGCGGTCGAGAACGCCTGAATGACATGCGACGGCGCGGACCGAGTGGTCCGCGCCGTTTTGTTTCGGCCGCGGGGATCGGCACCGGCCATCAGCCGGCAGCGACCAATTCGGGATTGTCGCTGGCGGAGTCCAGATCCTGGGTCGTGACGCGGCGCAGGTCGCGGCGATACTTGGCATCATCGTAGCGCGCGCCGCGGTGCAGGGTGCAGCGGTTGTCCCAGATCACGAGATCGCCAGCCTGCCATTTATGGGTGTGGACAAAACGCTGCTGCGTCGCGTGCTCCGTCAACTCGCGCAGCAGGAGGCGCCCTTCGGGCATCGGCCAGCCGATGATGTGCGACGCGTGCGAGCCCATGTAGAGGGTCTTGCGCCTTGAGCCGGGATGGACGCGCACCAGCGGATGGCGCACCGCCGGCAGTGCCGCGCGCTCGGCGTCGGTGTAATCGGTGTGGCCGAGTTGGCCACGTGAATTGAAGATGGAATGTTCAGCGACCAGACCGTCGATCAGCACTTTTGTGTCGTCGTCCAACTCGTCGTAAGCGGCGCGCAGGTCGGCAAAGAGCGTGTCCCCGCCGGTTGGCGGCACGACGTGGGCGTGCAGCATCGACAGCGCCCCCGAGATCGGGCGGAATGAAGCGTCCGAATGCCAGAGCTGATTTCCGAGGGAGTCGAGACGGCGATGGTCGTCGCGGGCGCGTAGCTCGTTCTTGACGTTGAGGTTCGAGATGTCCGCGATCTCGGCATGCTGGAGCCGGTGTCCGGCGCGGTGATTGCGCGGCGGGGCGATCGATCCGAACGTGCGGCCGAAGGCGAGAAGCTGGTCGTCGTCGAGCGACTGGCCGTGGAACACCAGAACCGCGTAGCGGTTGATCGCATCATCGAGAATCCGCACGCTCTCGGCGTCCAGCGGACGCGAAATGTCGACGCCGGAGACATCCCCGACGAAATCATCATGCAGGGGTCGAATGCTGATTGCCATGGCCGCTTCCTCGTTTGTCCGGCTTTCCCGGATCGGTTTTCAATCTCGATCTAATCACTCCGCCGTTGTCAGTGCCGGATGAGCGGGCGACAGACGCCACCCGCTCGTCGCAGCCCTATTTGAATGCTCGCGACTTGATCTCGCTGAGCTTGCCGCCGCTCTCGGCAACTTCGCGCAGCAACTCTGACGGCTGCCAGCGGCGACCGTACTGCTGGTGCCACGCCGCGATGCGATTGTAGATCTCGCGCGCGCCGATCGTGTCACCCCAGAACATGAGGCCGCCGCGCCAGCGTGGAAAGCCGAATCCGTGCAGCCACATGACGTCGAGGTCGCTCGCACGGATCGCCTTGCCCTCTTCGAGGATCTTGCAGAACTCGTTGATCGAGCCGAACAGCAGGCGGTGCAGAATTTCCTCGTCGGTGAATGTGCGCGGCTTGTTGCCGAGTTTTTCCGATTCCTCACGGATGATCTCCGTGACGATCGGTGACGGGCGCGGCGTGCGGTCGCCTGGCTCGTAGTCGTACCAGCCGGCTGATGTCTTAAGTCCCTTGCGGCCGATTTCGACGAGCCGGTCGGGGATTGGCGACATGCGATAGTTCGGGTCCGCAGCCTTGCGCCGTTTGCGCGTGTCATAGCTGATGTCGAGACCTGACATGTCGGCAACGGCCAGCGGGCCGACCGGATAGCCGAAATCGACCATCACCTTGTCGATCTGCTCGGGCAGCGCGCCCTCCTCGACCATAAGATTCTGCTCAACCGAGAACGGGATCCGGCTGCGGTTGGCGGCGAAGCCGTCGCAGTTGCCGGCGTAGGCGCTGATCTTGTTGATGTCGCGACCGAGCTTCATCGCCGCGGCGAGCGTCGTCGGCGCCGTCTGGGTCGCGTTGACGACCTCGAACAGCTTCATGACGTTGGCGGGGACGAAGTAGTGCGTGCCGGCGACCATCTCTGGGCGCTTGGTCACGGCCGCGATGTCATCGATGTTGAGCGCGGAGGTGTTCGTGAAGAGCAGTGCTTCTGGCTTCATGACCGCGTCGAGCTGCGTGAACACTTCCTTCTTGACCGGCATCTGTTCGAACACGGCCTCGATCACCGCGTCGCAGTCGCCGATCTCGGCGTACGTCTCGACGGGCGTGATGAGCGCCATGCGCTTGTCCATCTCCTCCTGCGCGAGGCTGCCGCGCTTGACGCTGACCGCGTAGTTGTCGTGGATGCGCTTGATGCCGCGGTCGAGGACCTCCTTTGAGGCGTCGAGCAGCTTCACCGGCATACCCGCATCGGCAAAACTCATGGCAATACCGCCGCCCATTGTGCCGGCGCCCACGACGGCCATGGTTTTGATCTCGGGAAGTTTCAGGTCCTTCGGCAGTCCGGGAATGCGGTTGATCTCGCGCTCGGCGAAGAACGCGTAGCGCATCGCCTTGGCTTCGTCCGAGCTGACGAGTTCGAGGAACAGGCGCCGTTCCTCGGCGACGCCTTCGTCGAACGGTAGCTTGGTCGCAGCTTCGACTGCGGCGATGCAACTATATGGTGCCTTTTGCCCGCGAGCCTTGCGCGCGATGCTTTTGCGCATGGCGTCGAACATGCCGGGATCAGTCTTTGCTTCGGCGAGCTTGTCCGACCTGTCGCGCACGCGCGGCAGCGGTCGTGCGTCGGCGATGCGTTTCGCGTAGGCGATAGCCGCGCCGCGCAGATCCTTGCCATCGACGATTTCGTCGATGATGCCGAGCGCCTTGGCTTCCGGCGCCGGCACATGTCGGCCGGAGGTGATCATGTCGAGCGCCGCCTTCGGACCGATCAGACGCGGCAGGCGCTGCGTGCCGCACCCACCTGGAATAATGCCGATCAGCACTTCGGGCAGGCCCACCTTGGCATCGGGGACAGCGATCCGGTAATGGCAGGCCATCGCGTGTTCAAGTCCACCGCCAAGCGCGTAGCCATGGATGGCGGCGACGACGGGCTTCTTCACATCGTCGAGCAAATCGTAGCTGCGCCGCTTCGGCGGCGGGCGCGATTTATCGAAGCCGCGGATGTCGGCGCCAGCGATGAAACTGCGGCCGGCGCCGATCATGACGAACGCCTTGACGCTCGGATCGGCCTCACCCTTCTCGAGCGACTCGATGATGCCTTCCGTCACGCCTGGACCGAGTGCGTTGACCGGCGGGTTGTCGATCGTGATGACGCCGATGCCGTTCTCGACATCGAAGCGTACGACTGGCTTTTCATTCATCGTGCGTCCTCGCATTCCTGTTGTCGTTGTGTCGATTGAGCGCAGAGATAGCGCTCCCGCCGCACTCAAACGGTTTCTTCGACCGCCAATTGCTTCAGATACCACTCGGCGTCGCCGAGTAGTGTCTCGCACATGGCGAGCCGCTTGTAGTAGTGGCCGACGACGAGCTCGTCGGTCATGCCCATGCCGCCGTGGAGCTGGATCGCCTGTCCGCCGACGAAGCGCGCGCACTGGGCGGTTTTGACCTTGGCGCGCCAGATCGCGCGGCGCGCATCCGGATTGCCATCGTCTATCGCCTGGAGTGCGGCGTGCACCTCATGTCGACGAGGCGGTGCTGGAGCACTTGGAATTTCGACAGGAGCTGGCCGAACTGCTGGCGCGTCTTGAGATAATCGACGGTGATCTGCGTCACGGCGGCCATGGCGCCGACAGCTTCCGCGCAGACGGCGATGGCACCTCGGTCGAGGATGTCGCTGATCAGCCCGGTCTGGTCCGCATCGCCGCTGCCGAGCTTGGCGTCCGCCGGCACGCGCACACCCGCAAGCGTGACCGCGGCTCCGCGCCGGCCATCAAGGGCGGGGGCGGAGCTGAGGCGAACGCCTTCGGCGGTGCGGGGGACGAGGAACAACGCGACGGGGCCGTTTGCGGATCCAAGGCGCGCGGTGACGACCAGCGTGTCGACGGCGTGGGCCGAGATGGCGTGCGATTTTTCACCGTCGATGACGTAGCCAGCGCCGTCGCGCCGCGCAATCGTGCGCACGTAGTCGCGAGCGAAACCCGCATCGGGTTCAGCGTGGCAGAATGCCATCAGCCGTTTGCCGGCGACGATGTCGGCGAGAAGGGCCTGCTGTGCCGGGGTGCCAGCGCGTTCAATTGCTGCTGCGCCGAGCACGAGTGTGCCGAGGAAGGGTTCCAGCAATAAGAAGCGGCCGGCCGCTGCCATCACGATGCCGAGTTCGGTGGCGCCGCCGCCGGAGCCGCCGGCGCTCTCAGGAAGCGCGATGCCGAGCCATCCCATCTCCGCGTAAGTCGACCAGTCGTCGCGGCCGAAGCCGTCGCC
>LNEA01000670.1 GCA_001464855.1 Rhizobiales bacterium Ga0077530 | reverse complement strand
ATGTCGTCGGCGGCGCGCGCCTGGGAATAGGAGCTTGGCTTCTCCGGCACATCGGAAGGGGGATAGCCCCGGGCGTTGTAGGCGACACAGCGGTATTGACGGCCGAAGTGCCTCATTTGAGGCTCCCAACTCCGCATGTCGCCCGCAAACTCGTGGACAAAGACGATCGTTTCACCGGTGCCCGTCACCTCGTAATTGAGGCGCACCCCATCGTCAGCGGTCGCAAACGGCATCGTCATTCTCCCCAGGTCTCATCAGCGCGTGGTCGCGCCTGCAGCACTGCAAAGGAGCCTAGCAGGCCGTGCGGTCTCGATCGAGCGCGCGAACACGGCGCTCGCCCGTCGTGCGAGGCCATCTGCTGCGCCGCGCCACGGAGGCTGCGCCTCGTCGATGAGGTTTGAATGCATCATGAATGGACGATCGGGTACTGCTTCGGCGCCTGTACCCGATCATCGCTGATGCCGATAGTGGAGCGACCGCTCAGGCTTCAGACCACGGCTTCTGTCCCGACGCCAGAAGGCGTGCAACCATGGACAGACCAAAACCCTGGGCGACGAGCTTGTCGAGCTCGCGCTTGGTCGTGGCGATAGCGGACCGGATCTGCTCTTCGGTGTGCTCGCTGGTAATGAAGAAGCGCAACCGCGCCGCCTGCATCGGCACCGCCGGATAAATGATCGGCAGGACGTTGAGGCCTTCTTTGAGCAGAATCTCGGTCAGCTTGGCCGCTCGCAATGAGTCGCCGATGAGCACCGGGCAAACAGCGTAACCTTCGCCGAGGCCAGCTTTCCATTGCGCTTGAGGCGGGCAACGCGCTCCGGCTCCCGCGCCATGACGGCAAGCGACTCGATCGCTGCACCGGCGACCGGCGGCGACAGACCGACGCTGTAGATGAAGCCTGAAACTCCGAGTTTCAGCAGTTCGATGAGGCTTGCCGATCCGGCGATATAACCGCCCGCGCCGGCCAGCGTCTTGCTGAGCGTGCCCATCCAAATGTCGACCTCGCGCGGATCGACGCCGGCGTGCTCGGCGAGACCACGGCCGGTGGTGCCGAGCACCCCGAGCGAGTGCGCCTCGTCGACCATCAGCCAAGCGCCATGCCGACGCTTGATCTCGATCAGGCGCTTGAGATCAGGCAAGTCGCCGTCCATCGAGTAGAGGCCTTCGACGACGATTAGAACGCGCTCATGATCGGCGGCGGCATCTTCGAGCATCCGCTCCAGCGCGGCGAGATCGTTGTGCGGGAATGCGCGACGCACTGCGCCCGAAAGCTTGGTGCCGACGAGGATGCTCGAATGGCAGAGCGAATCGTAGAGCACGAGATCCTGCGGCCGCATCAGCGTCGAGATGACGCCAACGTTGGTCGCGTGACCACTGACGAATACGACGGCGTCCTCCGCCTCGTACACGTCGGCGAGCTTGCGCTCGAGGTCGCGCAAAATTCGACGTTCGCCAGCGACGAGCCGGCTCGCCGAAACCGAGGTCCCGTACTGATCAATCGCGGCTTTCGCCGCCGCCGCGACCGACGGCACATGATTGAGACCGAGGTAGTCGTACGACGAGAAATTCACGGCTTCATGGCCGTCAATCCAGGTGGTCGCTCCCGCGCGGCCATCCTGCTCACGAAAGAAGGGGTCGGCGACCTGGTAGTCACGGGCGACGTTGCGATGCTTCGTCAGCGACTTGTATTCTTCGAGTGTGTTGAACGCTGGTGCCGGCCGATCGGCTTGGGGCTCAGCGGTGCGCGAGTCGGACGCTGTGCGCACGAGGCCGCGCATCCTGGCGATGAGGTTGTTCTTGTCGCCGGGTGTGAGCGTTCGGCGGCTGCTTTGATCCGTCAAAAGTTAGACCTTTCCGTTAAGTCTGCCGGCGGCTGCAAAAGGTCTTCGCCCTTTGCACAACGCCGAGCCGGCGAAAACGATCCCTAAAAGCCTTCGTTCGCGGCACGACTATTGGGCCGCGATCGCCTCCGGTGCCACATCGGTACGCGCGCCATGCTTGGCAAGGAAATCGGTATCCGCGTCGTTGCCGGAGACGCCGGAGCGCAACCGCTGCAACAACCGCACGGCGAGATCCTCGATCGTCGCACCGTCGACCAACGCGCCAAGCGGCAGTTCCATCCCGAAGCGTTCCTTCGCCGCGAGCTGCAGCTCGACGGTCATCAGCGAGTCGATGCCCATATCGACCAGCGGGCGCTTCGTTTCGACCGATGTCGGCGCGGTGCGCATGATCGTCGCGATGACCTGTGTCAGGTGGCGCGCGAGCACCGCCTGCGCACCAGCGGCATCAAGGCCGTCGATCTCGGCAGCGAGATTGGGCGCCCCGTCAGCCGGCCCCGAGGCATCGCCGGCCTGCGCGAGCGTGCCGAACGTCGGCCGCTTGAGCACAGGCAGGAGCCGCGTCATCGCCTGCCAGTCGACGGGGGCGATCGTCACGACCGGCGGGCGCGCCGGATGCGAAAGCACAACGTCGAGATGGTGCAGGGCCTCGTCCGCGGTCATGGCGATGACGCCGGTGCGCGAACTGAGGATCGCAGCCGAACGGGTATTGCGTGCGAGATAGCCGGTATCGCCGATCGCGCCCCAAGCCACGGCGAGGGCCGGCAATCCGGCGGCCGCGCGCGCGTGCGCGAGACCTTCGAGATAGCCGTTCGCGGCAACGTAGGACGACTGGCCGGGATTGCCGAACAGCGTCGTCGCGGACGAGTAGAGCACGAACTGCTCGAGTTCATCGGCGCGCGTCAGACGATCAAAGTGGCGCGCACCGTCGATCTTCGGCGCGAGCACGCGCTCCACGGAATCACGATCGAGATTGGCGAGCGCGCCATCCTCGATGACCATGGCGCAATGGAAGACGCTGCGCAGCGCGTGGCCGGCACCGCGCACACGATCAAGAAGCCGCGCGACGGCATCGGCGTCAGCCACGTCGCAAGCCTCGACAAGGACATCGACTCCGCGTGCGCGCAAGGCAGCGATCGCGGTTTCTGTGTCTGCGGTCGGCTTGCCGCTGCGCGAGACGAGCACAAGCGTACGTGCGCCGTGATCGGCGAGCCATGTCGCGGTCGCCATGCCGAAGCCACCGAGCCCACCGATGACGATGTGCGCGCCGTCCGGCGACGCAGCGAACGGCTCAGCGTGCGGCCGCGCGGCGATCTCGCCAGGCGCCGGTGGCGTCACGACGATCTTGCCGATATGGCCGGACTGCTGCATCAGACGGAACGCGGGCAACGTCTCGGCAGCGTCGAAGCGTCGATACGGCAACGGGTGCAGTTCGCCACGCTCGAGTTGCTCGACCAGCTCGGTCATCAGGTCCTGCGCGAGGCGCGGGTCATGCTGCATGAGCTGGTCGACGTCGATGCCGAAGTAGGAGACGTTGCGGCGGAACGGGCGCAGCGCGATCTTGGAGTTCTCGTAGTAGTCGCGCTTGCCGAGTTCAAGGAAGCGGCCGAAGGGGCGCACCAGTTCGAGGCTGCGCTCCATGGCTTCGCCGGCGAGCGAATTGAGAACGATGTCGACGCCCTTGGGCACGACGGCCCGGACCTCGTCGTAGAACGCGAGCGTACGCGACGAGAAAACGTGATCGGCGCCGAGGTGGCGGAGCAGTTCGCGCTTCTCGCGCGTGCCTGCCGTCGCGATGACGCGTGCACCCTTCGCCTGAGCGATCTGGAGAGCGGCGAGGCCGACACCGCCGGCACCACCGTGAATCAGCACCCAGTCGCCGGCACGGAGCTGGCCGAGCCGGTTGAGCGCGTAGTGCGCGGTAAGGAACGCGACCGGGACGGTCGCTGCTGCCGCGAGATCGACGGACTTCGGAATGCGTCCCACAGCCGCGGCTGCGACAGTCACATGCGACGCCAAAGCTGCGGGCGCCATGGCGAAGGCGTGATCGCCAACGTCGAGATGGTGGACGTTCGAACCCTTGCGGACAACGGTGCCGGAGCACTCGAAGCCGACTGTCGGGCCGGCGAAACCGTCCTCCAGCGCTTCTGCGGGCAGCATGCCCATGGCCCACATGACGTCGCGGAAGTTAAGACCGCCTGCCGCGACCTCGATCTCGACCTCGTCATCGGCGGGCGGGCGACGATCGACGACGTCCCAACGCAGGCTTTGCAGCGAGCCGGGGCGCACAAGCCCGAGGCAGGTCGCAGTGGTCTCGCAGGATGGCGGATCGAAATCACGGCCGCCGGGCACGCCGGACGTAGCGCGCAGGGCAACGTAGCCTTGCGCCGTAAGGACGATCTCGGATTCGCTGCCGGGCGCGGCGATCGTCGCCGCGAGGTCGACGGCGCGGAAATCAACGCCGGGATATTCGTTCGCAACCGTGCGCACGAGCGACCAGATGGCCGTCGCGACAGGGCAGGGGGCACCTTCGCCAACGAGATGGCGGGCGCCACCGGGGGCGACGACCCAAATCCGGGCCGGCGCGGTGTCCGCGATCGCGAGCGTCGCCTTGAGGCGCACGATCGTGTCGGCAACGACGCGGCGCGGGTCATTGATCGGCTGGCCGTTGTCGGCGAGGGAGCCGGCAAGGAAGATCGCATCGGCGATGACGGTATCGGGAGCGGTCGCGCCTTCCAGTGGGGCGACCGCAGGACGCGACCGCGTGCGCAGTCGGGTCGCGGCGTCGAACGTCGCCGCGAATTCAGCAGCGAGCGCGTCGTCGGCGGCGAGGATGCGGGCGCGGCGCGGCAGGTGCGTCGGCTCGGCGGTGACCGCACCGGTCGACTGGCGTTGCGCTCCGCCGGCGATGCCGCTGAGAACCACCAAACCGGCGAGATCCGCGCGGTCTTGCGCCTCGACATGACCAAAGCCCGCGCGCTCGAGAGACGTCTGCCATTTGGCGACATCTCGGACCGGAAGTGTCCGACCCTGATGGCCGCGCGCGAGACCGAGAACCAGTTGGTTGTAAGGCCCCGGCTGTGGTTCGACCGCAACAAGCACCGCTCCTTTGGCCGCAGCCGCGTGAATGACTGCGAGACCTTTGGCATCGAGCCGATAGAGGGCGCCGAGGCCAACGATGGCATCGAACGGCCCGAGTTGGGCGAGTTCCGCCAGTCCATCGTCATTCAGCTCGACAAGTTCAGCATCCGTCGGGGAGGCGAGCCGCGCCCGTTGAGTCTGGAGGGCAGTGGGATCGCTATCCGCAATCACGAGACGCAAGCGTCCATCGGCCACGAGCGACTGCAAGCGGGGCGCCTGCACGGCCGTGACATCGGCGCCGAGTTGGAGCAAACGCAGCGGCCGATCGGCCGGCCACTGCGCGAGCAGTTGCGCGACGGCGGCCTCGCCATAAGCGCCAGCCGCACGTGCGCGCGGCGAATCCTGCCGGAAATGCTGCCACGTCGCGGCTGCGGGCGACCAGGTCGGACCAACCAGTTCGTTGCCTTCTCCGCTGACATCCGTCAGCGCGGCCGCGGCATCGGCAAGCAGCGCACAATCGGCACCAAAATCGGCGTGGCCGGCAATCAGCGACGGAATGATCTGGTCGAGCGAGGGGACCGGGCATTCCGCAATGAGGCGCACACCATCGTCGGACGTCGCGAGGAATTCCCCCTGACGCGCGATGTCCAGCGCCGGCCCGAGCGTGCCGTCCGCCAGAGTATTCTCGAGGTGTCCGTCCGCTCCAGCGTGGGCGGCGAGCGCGTCATAGGCGACGTGTTGCGCAGCCGCGTCGAGCAGCAGCACGGCCTCTTCGTTCGGCGCCACCGCAGTGACGCTTGTGGCCGCTGCGCGCAGTGCCTCGGGATCGGGAAGATCGCTCGACGCGCGCTTGACGTCGAAGTGGCGCTGGCCGGTGAAGTGATAGGCGACGCGATCGGTATCGCGATCGGCCTTGAGGGCTGCCGCGACGAAGCGCGCTTCCTCGAGCTGGGCGATGACGCTTCCTTCAGCGTCGAACAGAACTAGATTGCATCGCAAGGCATGGGGCGTCACGCGCACGTCGGAGATGACGGCGCGGGCGACCGTCGCCGACGATTTGAAAATCTGGACGCGGCCGAGACGCACAGGAATGAACGCCTTGCCGCCGGTGACGACACCGTCGCCGCCAACCAGAGAGAAGAGACCGTGGAAGACGCCATCGAGATCGGTGGGCGACAACACGAACGAACGCGGCCACAGCCCCGACGCAGCGTCGAATGTGACGTGAAGGGTATCTTCGTTCGTTCGGATGACTTCGGACAAGCGGCGGAAGGCTGGGCCGTAGTCAAGCCCGACGTCGGAGGCGAGCGCATAGACGTCTGCCGCTGGGATCACGCGGCCGCCAGCGCTATTGGGCACCACAGCGAGTGCGGGCTTGTCACCACCGGTCAGCGCCGCAACCCGGCAGCGCACGTGAACCTGCCATATGTCGTCCGACTGCCGCTGACGGCTCGCGATTTCGCACGTCGCCGTTTCCGGGTCGATACTCGTGCGCACGTCCATCGCGGTCTCGTAGGACAGAACGAGCGGACGCGAGATGTCGAAGTCGCGCAACTCGACGCGGTCGTGGCCGAGCCAAATTTGCGCCGCTGAAAGCGCCATGTCGGCGAACGCGGCGGCCGGCAGCCACGGCTTGCCCGCAACGCAGTGGTCGCCAAGCTCCGGGAAGACGGCCGTATCAAGATGGCTGTGCCAGACGGTGACATCGGTCGCGGTACGGTAACCGAGCAGACCGTCTTCAGCCGTGCCGGCGAGCGTCGTCTCGATGCCGCCAAGGGCTTCGACCGTATCGGGACTGAGGTGATGCGTGCGCTGCCAGGCGTAATGCGGGAGATGGCGCCAGCCGGCCGGGGGGCGCGGACCGAAGGCGCGCGTCGCGTCGAAACGGGCGCCGCGGACGGACGCTTTGTCCTGACGTGAGAACGTCGGGACGATCGCATAGGTGGCGCCGGCGGCACGTAGCGTCTGATCGAGATAGGAGCGCAGCACCGCACGCGGCCCGATTTCGATGAAGACCCCGGCGCCCTGCGCCGCGGCTCGCCGAATCGCATCGGAGAAAAGCACGGGCATCCGGACGTTGCGCCACCAATATTCGGCATCGAGGGCGGCGGCGTCGAGCGGTGTCGCCTCGACGGTGGAGATGAAGAGAGTTTTGCCAGGGCTGGCCGTGAGGTCTGCAAGCTCCGCGTGAAGCTGCGCCCGGGCATCGTCCATGATCCGGCTGTGGAAGGGATACTCGATGTCGAGTATCTGGCCGGCAAGACCGGCCGATTCCGCAGCCTTGAGCATATCGGCTAGCGGGTCCGCAGGTCCGACCAGCGTCACCGACGTTGGGCTGTTGATTGCGGCGATCTCGATCGCTTTAGCGCCCAAACCATCGAGGAAGCGCTGTGCGTCCTCTGCCGAAACGTGCAGGACAGCCATCTTACCGGTCCCGCGCGAGAACTCCTGCGAGGCCGAGCGAGCGAGGATGAGACGCACCGCGCGCTCGCGGTCATAATGACCGGCGGCGTAGGCGGCAGCGACTTCGCCGACGCTGTGGCCAACGACCACGGACGGCTCGAGGCCACGCTCACGAAGCGTATCGGCGGCGGCCGCCTGCAACGCGAACAGCAGCGGCTGAGCGATGCTCGTGGCCTTGATGCGGTCGGCGAGATCCTCGGCGGCCAGCATTTCGATCGCCGACCATCCGGCGCCCTGCTGGATGAGCGCATCGAGCGCTGTAAAGTGTCGGCGGAAGATCGGATCGTTGACAAGCGCCACGCGTCCCATGCCGGCCCACTGCGAGCCGTTGCCACAGAACACGAACGCGACATTCGCCTGGGCGGCGATGGCCGTGCCACGCACCACCTGATCGCTGGGTGTACCGGTGGCGAGCGCTTCGAGCCCGGCCTTGAGATCGCCGACAACCACGGCGCGTTCTGACAACACGTCGCGATGGTGCGCGAGTGCCGCGCCGACATTGCTTGCATCGCCAGTCGAGACGATTTCGGCAAGGCGCTTGGCGCCGTCGATCAACGCAGCCTCGGTGCGTGCGGTCAAAATCCCGCCGAGGGGCGCTGCCGCGTCGTCATTCAGAGCATGACCATTGAGGAGCCGCCGGCCGGACGAACGTCCATCGGCAGGCTTTGCCAAAGGATCGGCGATGACGACATGCGCATTGGTGCCGCCGAACCCGAACGTGCTGACGCCAGCCAGGCGCGGGCGGCCGGAGCGCGGAAGCGGCACCGGCTCCTGCGCAACACGCAGGTTCAGATCGTCGAACGGAATGTCCGGATTGAGTTCCTCGGCATGAAGTGTCGCCGGCAGCAGGTCGTTGCGGAGTGCGAGCGTTGCCTTCAGAAGGCCGACAAGGCCTGAAGCGGGCTCGAGATGGCCGACATTCGACTTGACCGAGCCGATCGGCAGCCGGTCCTTGCGACGCTGGCCGATCTGTTCGCCGATGGCACGAGCTTCGATCGGATCGCCGACCCGCGTGCCGGTGCCGTGAGCTTCGACGAACGCCAACTGGTTGGGATCGATACCAGCGCCATCGTGTACGGTGCGGATCAGGCGGCCTTGTGCCTCGTAGGACGGCAGCGATACGCCGACTGTCTTTCCGTCGGAGTTCACACCGGACGCGAGGATGCGGGCGTGCGGAGCGCCGTTGCGCAGGATCGAGGCGCCATCGCGCGCCAACACCATAACGACGCCGCCCTCGCTGCGGACGTACCCCTGGCCGTGGGCCGAGAACGCGCGGCACAGCCCTTCCGGCGAAAGCATCCGGGCGGCGGAGAAGCCAATGAACGGAAATGGATTGAGCAGGATATTGACGCCAGCGACGATAGCGGTGTCGATCGTACCGGCGCGTAGCGCGGAGACGGCTTCGTGCAGGGCGACAAGCGACGATGAGCACGCCGTGTCGACGACGAGGCTCGGGCCAGCGAAATCGAAACAGTATGAGATGCGGTTGGCGATCAGCGACAGCGCGCTGCCCGTCATATAGTAGGCGTCGCTACCGGAGGCATCGAACACTCGGCGAGTACCGTGATCGATCGACGACGCGCCGACGTAGACACCAATGGCGCTGCCCGCGACGCTGGACGGCGGTACGCCGGAGTCTTCAAGCGCTTCCCAAACAAGTTCGAGCAGGAGGCGTTGCTGCGGGTCGATCTGAGTGGCTTCACGCGGCGAGATACCGAATACTGCCGGATCGAAGGACCACGGCGCATCTAGAGTACCGGCGCGAAACGTGTACGCCTTGCCGGGCTCGCCCTGACGCGGATGGAAGTAGCGCCCGCGCGGCCAGCGGCCAGGGCCGACTTCACCGATTGTGCAGCGACGCTCCTTGAGGACGGACCAGAGGGCCGATACACTCGGCGCTCCAGGGAGTCGGCACGCGTAACCGGCAATGTGGATTTGCGAATCGTGATCGAGTGATTGGGCCAATTCGGCCTCCATTTGAAAATCATCCGGGAATGGTCCGCCGCGACTGCGCCTAGCGCACCGGCGCGAACCGCTGCTGCGGTCCACTGACACAATGGCCAAATTCTTCCTTGGCCGTTTTCCCAGAGATTTGACGCCACTACATTGTGTCGATGCGACGACGAATTACCCCTCCCGCAATTCGGACGAGCGACACACGGGGACATCGGTATCGTTATCCACAGCGTAGCACAAGCAGGCACTGGACATGGCCATCTGCCCCGCAGAGGTGCCGAAGGGTGATCCGGGCAGGACACAACCGACGCGAATCCGCCTTCAGCAGGCCCAGGCGACGGGCACGCGCCCCTGCCTGGAGCGTCTCATGCGGTAGCCTCCCCTTTTCACGCCTAAGTTATTGCCGACAAGGCAAAACCTGAACCGGCCAACCGCCACCCTCTGGTCACTCGAAGCAAATCATAAGCAGGATAGCGAAGCACACGAACAACAATCATTGCGTGCGCCAATGAAGCCGTTTGCTATCTATGGTTAAGCTCTGAATGGCTATTAGTCGGGGGGCGTGTCGAAACATCGCGCACCAGAAATTCCGTGAGCAACCCCAGAATGGCGGTCCGCGCTTGGATTGGTGGGTGAAATGACGAGCACTGCTTAGGAGTATCACCGCTCATCCGGTCACAGTCCAGCCCTTGCCGGTCGCGATCGAGGGGGTGTCGGCCGACGTGCCGAAGTTCCCTGTCACGGTCAGTGTCTGGCTCGAGATCGTCGGCAGCGCCGTATAGATTTCGTCGAGAGCCGCCGCGCCGAGGCGGCAGTTCAGCAGTGAAAACGTCAGCGGAAGGGAACAGTTTTCGATACGCGAAAGTGCGGAGCATCCGTTGAATAGATTTGCTGTGGCGGACGACAGGCTGGCGAAGCCGCCGGACGCAAATTTGATATGCTGCAGGAGGGCGCACGTCGTGAACATCGCGCCGATATCGGTGACTGCCGCCAACGCGGATCCGAATTCGACGTAGCGAAGAGCCGTGCAATTGGCGAGAAAGCTGCCCATGGATGTCGTGGCCGCAAACGCGCCTGACGGAAACACCACTCGGCCAAGTGCCGAGCATCCGTTGAAAGCGCTGGCTGCACTGGTGACGTGAGAAAAGGCGCCGCTCGGCAGCGTCAAGGAAGCCAAGCGCCCGCAACCGTTGAACGTCTGGGTCAAGTTCGTCAGGGACGACCCCAGGGTTCCCGCAGGGAATGTCAGCTCGGTCAGAGACGAGCAATTCTGGAATGCGCCCTGCATCGTCGTGACGGCCGTGCCGAGGCCTGACAAATTCACTCGACGCAGCGATGAGCATCCCCGGAACACATTCTGCAAACTGGTGACGTTGGAGAGCAGCGTCCCTGGTTGGTCGATCCGAACCAGCGCGGCCATGCCGTCGAACGAGATGGCCGTGACGGTCCCGGTCGCGACAAAGTTGATGTACTCGCACAAGCGAGCACCGCCGAAGGTGTTGAAAGTCGTCGCGGCCGGCGCATTGATCTGCAATTCGAGCCACGGCAGCGGCACGACATTGCCCGATGGCGCGACCGACGTATTGACTGCGGTGATATTGCCACCGCTCGTTGTGATCGTGACGACCGCGACCTTGTAACCGCGCGAGGTGACCGCAGGGAGATCGCCGTCGCCGTAGTCGTACGTGTGCTCGGCGGTCGTGCCACTGGCGATCCCGGTATCGGTCACCCCATCGCCCCAATCGACCGAGTAGGTGCCAGACGAGACGGTGATGCGGACGGCGTGCCTGTTCGAGGCATGATCGTGGATGGCGACGAGCGCATGGACGATATTCGCCGCCATCGTTGGCATCGCCGGCCAATCGGCCGGACGTATCCAAGTCAAATCATCTTTGAGTCGTTGAACGGTCGCCTGCACATCGGCGGCCGATTGAGACGCGAGAAACAGTTCCTCACCCGTCAACGCGGTCGCTTCCGGAAGTGCGGTGATCTTGGCATCAGACATCGATGTACTCCGCAATCCGCGCTGCGCGAATCTTCTTAGTCGTGCCGTCCTGGACGATCATCGCCCATTCATTGCCGTCGAGTGTCGCCGCGATAGACTGACCGGGGATGCCCGTGTCGCGCTCCAGCGGGTCGCTCGTTTCGAGAAGCAGCGCGTCGCCGTTCTCTTGAAGAATGATGTCGGCCTCCGGCGGCGCGCCGGTCTTGTCATGGATCAGTGCCGATCCGTGATAGGCTTTCAGAAGCTCCGTGCTGCCGAGAGCGAGCTTGTGGACGACAGAGCCGCCGAGCGCGATCGCCATGACTTAGGCCGCATCCGTAATCAGGTAGATCGTGTCCGCGTCGGGCGGGCTCAGCGCCTCGTAGTCGTCCTCGGTGATCGTCACGAGCTTGAGTTGCTCGCGTGTCTCGACCGGATCAGAGAAGCCTGACGGCATCGCAACTTCACCGGTGTCCGTGTCGATCAGCAGGGCTTCGTTCCAGGCGCTGCCGTCAGGACTGACCTTGAAATGGAAGTCGTCGTCGCCGGCGAGACCGATCTCGGCGCGGCCGGAAAAGCCGGTCTGATAGAGTACCGAGGCGGTGTCCCCGGCGGTCGCCTTGTTGATTTTCTGCTGGTGACCGTTGCCGGCGTGAGTGAACAGTGAGGCGGCGGCTGAAACCACGAGGCGGTTGGTCTCATCAGCCGCCGCGTTGATGCCGACGGTCTCGTAGTCGCCGTCACCACCACTGCCCCCGCTGCTCCCCACGGATGACCAAGCTGTGTCGTCCCACACCGCCAACACGTCCTCGTCCGCGATCCAGGATCGCCAGCCTGTGAGCGGCGCGAAGAAGGCCCATGCGCCGTCCTGATAGGCGGCAATTTCGAGATCGTGACCTTCCCACGCTCCGCCCCCTCCAGCGGCGACGATGTAGCGATCTCCGTCTTCCGGTGCCCCCGGTGGCGTCGTGGCATCGCGATCGATCACCGCGAGGTGCACGAGCGCATCGAGAACGCGGAGTGCTTCGTTATGCGTGACGTGCTTCTGGGCCTGAGCCGCCATGAGGAATGGAAGGCCGAGGTTCGGAGTGTCCATGGGTCAGCTTTCTGGCCAGGATGTTCGCCCTCGAACTCTAGCCAGCGTTCGACCGCCGGGGATAAGCACAGGAAGGCGCCAGCGCTAATGCTCCGCTGAAGCACGTTGGGCCTGCTCGATGATCAGGGATGGGGCTCGTCGCACGCATACTGTTCGGCGACGCCGCCGTTTTCAAAAGCGTCGACGGCGGCACGGATTGCGCCTCAGCCGCCACCATCGGAATCGCGAACGCGGAAGCGGAAACCACGCCCCGTCATATGGCGCAGCCGCGGCGGCAGCACACCACCTATTCGCGCCATCAGAGCCAGCGACGTCGGCAGCCAAATTTTCGAGCGACGGCGCGCAAGTCCAGCCTGTATGCGACGGGCAGCAACGTCCGCTGTCATGATCAGCGGCAAGGCGCCTACATGTCCCTCGCTCTGGCGGGTTGCGATGTGGCCAGGATACGCGACGGAAACGGTGATCCCGATGGGCTCGAGCAATTCGCGCAATCCATCGCAGTACGCCACGATACCGGCTTTCGACGCGGTGTAGGCGAGCGCATCGGCGAGCGGATAGACCGCCGCAAGCGAGGAGATCGCGGCGACGTGGCCGCGCTTTCGCGCAACCATCATCGGCAGCACGGCGTCGATGCTGCGGATGGCGCCTTCAAGATTGACGCGGAGCTGGCCAATGGCAGCGTCGAGATTTTCGCTGTCGGCATCCGGCCGGCGGCCATCGAACAATCCAGCGTTTGCGATCAGGAGATCGATCGGACGACGGCCGTCGAGTTCGGCCATCCAGCCTGTCAACGCGCCGGGTTCGGTGACATCGGCAATGCGCAAGACGACCTCGGCACCGCGCAGCCGGCATTGCGCCGCCACATCCTCGAGGGCGACGCCATCACGCGCCGTCAGGCCGAGGAGGCCGCCGGGTGTGGCATAGGCCAGAGCCAGCTCGCGGCCGAGACCGCGGCTCGCGCCAGTGATGACGACGCA
>LNEA01000669.1 GCA_001464855.1 Rhizobiales bacterium Ga0077530 | reverse complement strand
GGCAGCGTCGCCGCCTTCGTCGGCAGTTCCGGCGCCGGCAAAACCACGCTGCTCAATCTGGTGCCGCGCCTCTTCGATGTCGATCGCGGCCGCATCCTCATCGATGGGCAGGATATCCGCCACGTGACGGTCTCGAGCCTGCGCGGCGCGATCGCGGTGGTGAGCCAGGACGTCGCCCTCTTCGACGATACGATCCGCGCCAACATCGCGCTTGGGCGACTCGGAGCAAACGATGCCGAAATCGTCGCTGCCGCGCGCGCAGCGGCGGCGCACGACTTCATCATGGAACAGCCAAACTGCTACGACACCGTCATCGGCGATCGCGGACTCAAGCTGTCAGGTGGTCAGCGCCAGCGCCTGGCCTTGGCACGCGCGATTCTGATGGATGCGCCGCTTCTGCTGCTCGACGAAGCAACCAGCGCGCTCGATTCCGAATCGGAACGGCTGGTCCAAGAGGCGCTCGCCGAATTCACCAAGGGCCGGACGACGCTGGTCGTCGCCCACCGCTTATCGACTGTCCGGAGCGCCGACTTGACCTGCGTATTGGAGCAAGGCCGGATCGTGGAAATGGGCACCCACAGCGAACTTGTTGCCGCCGGTGGTAGCTATCAGCGGCTGTTGCGCACACAGCTTGTGGATGTAGGCCCGCCCAACACCGAGCAACTCGAGCAGGCGCGCCCCTGACAATTATCGCGAGAAGCCAAGTGCCCGCGCAGCGCGCCGATGCCAGCGCCCGGTCCGGAAACTAGCGGTCAACGCCGCCGGATCGTAGACCGTGTCGAGCCATGTCGTGAACGCGATCGGCTCACGGGCATTGTGTTCCAGATAGTGGTCGAAGAAGTGATCAAGCACGCCGGTCTTGGTCATACGGATGTGGCCGTAGCGCAAGCCTAACTGTCGGCGCGCTTCGGCAACCGGGACACCTTCGCGCAGGATCAGGTAGAGGCCGCAGAACAGGCCAGTACGATCGGATCCGGATTTGCAGTGGATCAGTGTCGGGCCGTCGATCGCTGCAAT
>LNEA01000668.1 GCA_001464855.1 Rhizobiales bacterium Ga0077530 | reverse complement strand
GCCGACGCCTTGTCGAGCGAGGAACTAGGCTCTCTGAAAGCGCTTGGCCGGCAGGCCCCACTGGTCCAAGGCATCCTCGCCGACCTCGCCACCCGCGAGACACAGACCAATCGGGACCGGACCGGCACATTCGTGCGCGCCGTGATCGAGAACATGGGCCAGAGCACCACGATGAACGAGAATCCGGATCGCACCGCCGCGTTCCAGGTCCTTCTGACGGCAAAAGTGCCGGCGGTGCTGATCGAGCTCGCTTATGTAACCAACCGGGCCGACGCCGCGCAGCTTCGCTCGGACGAGTGGCGGCGCAACGTTGCCAAGTCGATCCGCACGGCCATCGACAACTACTTCAGCCACCAGGGCGTACGCCTGCCCTTGTAGCGCCGGAGAATCCGTCGCTCGCCAGGAACAGCGGCGCGCTCAGGTCGATGCGGAATCCGCGGCCAACAGAGCCAGGATCTGAGCCGGTGGCACGTCCGGCGGCAAGGCGAGGAACTCCGCCTTCCTTACCAGCGCCGGCTCGAGCAGCCGGTGAAACTCCTGGCGCTCCACCTCAACGGTCCCGAACTGGCGGAGGTGATCGGTGACGAATTGCGTATCGAGCAGGCTGAACTGCCCATAGGTCAGCCGGGCGCAAAGGTAGACCAGCGCCACTTTGCTCGCGTCTCGCGCCGTCGAAAACATGCTCTCGCCAAAGAAAGCACCACCAAGCGCAACGCCGTAGAGCCCGCCGACCATGCGCCTGTTCTGCCATGTCTCGACGGTGTGGCAATGCCCCTGCTCGAAGAGGGCGCCGTAGAGGCTGCGGATGCGCGCGTTGATCCAGGTCGAGCGGCGGCCGGCTTTTGAGGCAGCGCAGCCATCGATCACGGCCCCGAAGTCGCTGTTGATGCGGACCTCGAATTCCCCTTGGCGAATGGATTTCGCCAGTCTGCGCGGGACGTGTACCGCATCGAGCGGCAAGATGCCCCGCGCTTGCGGCTCGATCCAGTACAAGGCAGGGTCGTCGGCACTCTCCGCCATCGGAAAAATGCCGCACGAGTACGCTTTCAGCAAAACCTGCGGTGTGATCTCGATGGTGATGTCGCTATGGGACGCCATGGGCGTGATCCGTGGGTCTGAATTTCAGTGCGATTCTAATCGAAGCGCGCGGCAATTGCGAGGCGGAGCACAGCCACGGGTGGTGTAGCCGGCGCAGGTCTCGTCGCCCGATCACCGCTGACTCGCCGCGCGTCTGCCTGATGTCGCAATCTCACGCTATCGCATTGACAGACGGTCCATCCAAGCGTTGTGAATTTACGTTCGTTCCGCAGTCCCCGGGGGGGTCACGCATGCGCCGCTTCTATATGGTCCTGATCATGCCTCTTGTCGGGCTCGCCGCTCTGAACGGCGGTCCGGTATCGCGCGCCGACCTTGGCATCCCCGCCGAAACCGTCAGCGCCACCCAGTGTCGCGCGCCCACGCTCCCCGATCTACGCGCCGCCACGACGAGCGGCCCCGAATCCGGCTGCGATGAGCCAGGCGGCTGCGAGAACAAGGAGCATATCTCGGCAACCTTCATTCCCTACGCGATCGCGAGCTTGAACGCTTACGGCGATACCGGACGGCGCAGCGGCGATCTGCACAAATACGACCCCACATGGGCCGCTGTCGGCGAGCCAGTCTCCCATGCGAGCGGGCTCGGCTACATGGTCTTTTCCCGAACGGTCGACAATGAGGATCACGTGCTCGTCGCCTTTCGGGGAACCGATCAGCTCGGCGGCGACGGCTGGTGGAAACTCATCCCGACTCCGACGGATGCCGTCGCAAACGCATCGTGGGTGACGCAGTGGTTCAACCCCTGGGACCAGTACCGGACTGCCAGAGAAGCATTCGTTGAGATCCGCAAGCAGGCCTTCGCGCGGGCAGGCGGGCGCATCGTCCGCTTTCACGTCACCGGCCACTCTCTCGGTGGCGGGCTCGCCGTGCACGTGGCGCGCGGATTTCCCTGCACGACGGCGGTCGTCTTCAATACGTCCTGCGTCACCAACCGGGTGCGCTACACTCAACCGTATATGGACAGCCAGGTCGTGGATATTCGCGAGAACCGCGATTGGCTGACGAAAACGCTGTGCCTGCCGGCCGCCGCATTCGGCTGGGGGAGCGAGCATCAGCACTACGAAGCCGATTGGATCAGGGATCGCGCGCGGCGCAACCAGGATGAGATGGACGTGGCGCTGCGCCAGCACCAGATCGGCGGCATGGCGTTCGCCATGGGCCGCACGGTGCTGTGTTGCGCCCAGAACCAGCGCCGCAGCGCCCACGCATCCTGTGCCTGCGCGCCGCGAGTCGTTGCCGGCGTGGAGGGCGCCAAGCGCATGCTCTGCGATATGAAACGGCGGCCGCAGCTTCGCCGGGCCGAGCAGGGCGGCGAGACCGTCAGTACAACGACTCGCAGAGGCACCACGACGGAGCGTCGCGGCGGCCGCTACGATTCGTGCGATTTTTCACCGATCGAACAGGTCGACACTCAGTGCCGTCGCGAGTGCTGATCCGGGCAAGCTAGCTGACGACCGGCAAAGCCTCGACGTCGTAGGCGTGCGTGATGCGTTCGCCGGTGGCCGGATCTTCGAGTTCCATTTCGAACCGCGTGGCCGGCCGGATGCCGCCGATCGCCGACATCGTACCGCCCATCATCACGGTCCCGGGAGCGAGCGGCTTTCCGCCGCCATAGCGGCTGATGAGATCAGCGGGGTTGCGGAGGCTCTTGAGCGTCCCTTCCTGATAAAGCACATGCTTCCCATCGATCGTCGCATGGGCGCGTACCACCAGACTGTCCCAACGATCGGCGACGTCGGCTAGGCGCCACGCCACCGTTCCCACGACCTTGCCGCAGAGCTGCTTCGATAGCGCAATGCCCATCGCCTCGGCCTTGCGGTCGGTGTGATCGGAGCCGACGGTCAGCCATAGCCCATCAGCCATCGCCAGCACGACCGGCTCGACTTCGCCGGACGTGTCCGGCCCGAGAACTTGGAGCCGATCGACCTGCATCACGTTCGAGACCGCGTTACGATAGAACACGGGCACCGACGACGGCGGCGGTACGCCGAGCGCCGCCAGCTCCTCGATGTGGTGCTGAAGGCCCTTTTCGTCGGTTCCGGTCCATCCGGCGACGATCAGATTGGTGGGCGCGAAGGTCACTGTTTCGCGTGCACCGCCGGAGCAGCACTCAAACGTCAAGGCCGGCATTCGGAACCTCCCACTGCGTGTTTGTTGTCAGAGGATCGGGCGCCGGACGAGAATGTTCAATAGCTCATTTGGTGGCGTCTCGCGGACCACCGACCGCGTCTGGTGCGGCCCGGCCATGCCGGCAATTCCGTTGCAGACGCTTCCCTCCGCCGCGATCTCGCTCTAATACCGCGAGGCGGCCTGCTCGGCCCGCAACTCCAGAGGGTGAGTATGAAGTATTCGATCGTCTCGGTTCTCCGGGAAGCTCTGCGCGGGGGCAGCGGCTGGACTCCAGCGTGGCGCGATCCCGAGCCCAAAGCCGAATATGACGCCGTGATCGTCGGCGGCGGCGGTCATGGGTTGGCGACGGCCTACTACCTAGCCAAGGAGCATGGCCTCACCAATATCGCCGTCGTCGAGAAGGGCCACATCGGCTCCGGCAACGTCGGCCGCAACACCACGATCATCCGCTCCAACTACCTGCTCCCGGACAACACTCATTTCTATGAGTGGTCGATGAAGCTGTGGGAGGGCCTATGGTCAGCCAGCGCGGCGTCCTCAATCTCTATCACTCCGACGGTCAGCGCGATGCTTACGTCCGGCGCGGCAACGCCATGCGGCTTGCCGGTGTCGATGCCGAATTGATCGACGCGGCCGCGGTGCGCAAGATGGCGCCGTTCCTGGACATCGACAACGCGCGTTTCCCAATCCAGGGCGGCCTGTTGCAGCGGCGCGGCGGCACGGTGCGCCACGACGCTGTTGCCTGGGGCTTCGCGCGCGGTGCCGACAGCCGCGGCGTCGACATCCTTCAGAACACCGAAGTCACCGGCATTCGCATCGAGGCCGGGCGCGCCGTCGGCGTCGAGACGACGCTCGCCTGCGCCGGCAATTCGTCGCGCGTCGCAGCCATGGCCGGGCTGAACCTGCCGATCGAGAGCCACGTACTCCAGGCCTTCGTCAGCGAAGGCGTCAAACCGGTCATCGACCAGGTCATCACGTTCGGCGCCGGGCACTTCTATATCAGCCAGTCGGACAAGGGCGGCCTCGTCTACGGCGGCGACATCGATGGCTACAATTCCTACGCTCAGCGCGGCAACCTCTACACGATCGAGGACGTGCACGAGGCCGGCATGGCGCTGTGGCCGGGCCTCGGCCGCCTGCGGATGCTTCGCCACTGGGGCGGCGTCATGGACATGTCCATGGACGGCTCACCGATCATCGACAAGACGCCGATTGACGGCCTCTACCTGAACTGCGGCTGGTGCTACGGCGGCTTCAAAGCAACGCCCGCATCGGGTTGGTGCTTCGCGCACACGATCGCGCGCGACGCGCCGCATGCGCTGAACGCCGGCTTCCGCCTGGATCGCTTCGCTACCGGCCGCCTGATCGACGAAAAGGGCGCCGGCGCCCAGCCCAACCTCCACTGAAACGAGCCATTCATGCGCATCCCGTGCCCCTACTGCGGCGAGCGGTCGAACGACGAGTTCACGATGCTCGGCGACGCCGATGCGATGCTCGCGCGGCCGGCCGAAAATGATCCCACTAAGTTTCACGACTATCTCTATCTGCGCCGCAATCCGGCCGGACAACATCGCGAGCTGTGGCACCATTCGGCTGGCTGCCGACGGTGGCTCATCGTATCGCGCGACACGCGCACGCACGCGGTCCTTGGCGCCACGTTTGCGGCGGCGCGCGGTGCCGAAGGAGAGGCGCCATGACCGTGTCGGCACGCTTGCCGGCCGGCGGCCGCATCGATCGCGCGCGCACGATCAGGTTCTCATTCGACGGTCGCGCAATGACCGGCTTCGTCGGCGATACGCTGGCCTCGGCACTTGTCGCCAATGGCGTGCGGCTGGTCGGCCGGTCGTTCAAATACCATCGACCGCGCGGCATCCTGAGCGCCGGCAGTGAAGAGCCGAACGCGCTCGTCGAGCTGCGATCAGGCGCTCGCCGCGAGCCGAATACACGCGCGACGACGGTCGAACTGTTCGACGGCCTCGAAGCCCGAAGCCAGAACCGCTGGCCGAGCCTCGCCTTCGACCTGATGTCGATCAATGGCCTCGCAGGCGGGCTTCTGTCCGCCGGCTTCTACTACAAGACCTTCATGTGGCCAGCGGCGCTGTGGGAGAAACTCTATGAGCCCCTAATCCGCCGCGCCGCGGGTCTCGGACGTGCCGCCGGTGCGGAAGATCCCGACCACTACGAGAAAGCACACGCGCATTGCGACGTTCTCGTGATCGGGGCAGGACCGGCCGGATTGATGGCAGCGCTGACGGCCGGTCGGAGCGGCGCCCGCGTGATTTTGGCGGATGAGGATTTCGTGCTCGGCGGCCGACTGCTGGCGGAGCGGCACGAAATCGACGGGAACGCTGCAGGCGCCTGGGTTGCCGCCGCCGAAACGGAGCTCGCGGCACTGCCGAACGTGCGCATCATGCGGCGGACGACGGTATACGGTGTCTACGACAGCGGCACCTACGGCGCCATCGAGCGCGTCAACGACCACATCGCCGTCCCGCCGCCTTTCGAGGCGCGGCAGCGGAGCTGGCGCATCTACGCCAAGCGCTCGATCCTCGCGGCAGGGGCGCTCGAGCGGCCTCTCGTGTTTGCGATCAACGATCGCCCCGGCGTGATGCTGGCCGGTGCCGCGCGCACCTACATCAACCGCTTTGCAGCCGCGCCGGGCCAACGCCTCGTCGTTTTCACCAGCGGCGACGATGGCTGGCGGACGGCCGTTGATGCGTCGCGTGCTGGCATCAGCATCGAAGCCATCATCGACAGCCGGGCGAACGCGGCGCCGTCACTCGCCGCCAACCTTCCGGCCGGGACGCGCATCCTGCTCGGCGGTGCCGTCGTGCGCGCGTTAGGCGCGCCTGTAGTTCAGGCTGTCGAAGTGCGCGATGCATCGGGGCGGATCTCCAACATCCAGTGCGACAGCTTGGCGATCTCCGGCGGCTGGTCGCCATCCGTCCACCTCACCAGTCATCTCGGCGGCAAACCGGCGTGGAGCGAACGGCTCGCGGC
>LNEA01000667.1 GCA_001464855.1 Rhizobiales bacterium Ga0077530 | reverse complement strand
ATCCGTATCGACTTCGACATCGCACACGTGCGCGCCGATCTCGACGCCGAGCGGCAGCTTGGTCGAGACGCCACGCCCGATGATCGCGCCATCGGCCAGGGTTGCCTGCATCAGTTCAGCGAGCGTGATGGCGGTGCCGCGGCCCTCGCGCGCAACGAAACGCCCACGCACATAGTCGAGATCGGCGGGCGCACATTGTAGTTTTTCGGCGGCGCGCATGCGTAACTGGCCAAGCGCATCGGCGCTGGCTTCGACGAGCGCTGCCGTGGTGGTACGAGCAACGCGACTGCCGGCCGCGGGATCGCTATAGCCGACTGATTTGCTGTCGCCGGTGTGGATATGTACGTCGGAGAGCGGCAGGCCGAACTCTTCCGCGACCACCTGGGCCATGGTCGTGCGGGTGCCGGAGAGATCGACCGACCCCATCGTCACCATCGGCCGGCCATCACCGGAGATGGTGATATGCGCGGCCGACGTCATTGACGTCCCACGCCAATAGCCGAGCGCCAGGCCGCGGCCGCGAGGATACCGGCCCGGCGGCAACGGATCGCGCCAGCACGCATGTTCGCCGACGCGATCGAGAATGGTGGTGAGGCCGATCGACGGAAACGGCGTGCCGATCGGAAGTCGAGCGGATCCATGTCGAGGCGCTGGCACAAGGCGTCCATTGCCTGTTCCATGGCGAAGTACGCCTGGATGCCACCCGGCCCACGATAGGCTTCGGTGCGCGGCTTGTTGGTGACGATGTCATAGCCGACGAGATTGAGGTTGGGGCACTGGTAGAGCGCCGCCGACGCCTGCATCAGCAGAGACGGCCCCATGCCCGGCAGCCCGCCAGCATCCAGGCGATACGTGCCCTCGATTGCGACAAGGCGGCCGTCCTTTTCGGCGCCGACGGTGATCTCGATCAGCGCGCCCGCGGCCGGGCCTGTGCCGCCCTGCAGCATCTCTTCGCGTGTGAAGACGAGCTTCACAGGCCGTCGGCACTTTTGCGCGAGCCGCACCGCGATCGCTTCGCCGTGGATTGCGATCTTGCCGCCGAAGCCGCCGCCGATTTCGAGCGGCACCACTTTGAGCTGCGACATCGGCAAATCGAGCATCCGCGCGATCATCAGCTCGGTCGTGAACTGTCCCTGCGTCGAGGCCCACACGGTCGCGAAGCCGTTGGCATCGACCTGCGCCACTACGACCTGCGGCTCGAGATAGCCCTGATGCGCGGTATCGATTTTGACGTTCGCGGTTGCTGTCGCTGCAGCGCCGGAGAGCGCGCGTCCCGTATCGCCCCGCGTGATGACCGTACGCGAGCACACGTTGCTCGCGTTGCGCGGGCGCGGCTCGACGCCCTTGGTGACGACGTGCTCGTGGAGCACGGGCGCATCGGGCGCCATCGCGGCGGCGATGTCGACGGCGGCGGGCAACGGCTCGTATTCGACGTCGATCAGCGCCAAAGCCGCTTCGGCGATATGCGGATCGAGCGCCGCGACTGCCGCGACCGGCTGGCCAATCCAGTGGACCTTGTGGCGCGCGATGTTGATCTGCGCGACCATCCACATGTCGTAGCCGAGTTCACCCATGGGGATGGTCGCCCCGATTGGAAGCTCGGGGAAATCGGAGGCGGTCACCACGGCGAGCACGCCCGGCAGCGCCTGCGCACGTGACGTATCGATCGAGCGGATCAGCGCGTGAGCGTGCGGGCTCCGCTTGAGTTTGGCGTGGACCATGCCCGGCAATTTTAAGTCGGCGGGATAGATCGCCTCGCCACTCACGCGCTCGCGGGCATCGACGCGGGGGAGCCGTTGGCCGACGACGTCGAGTGGGCGTTCGGTTCGGTCCGAGCTGTTGTTCAGCGCCATCGGTTCAGCTCTCTCGCGCGGTTGTGGCAGCGGCCGCGATGGCTTCGACGATCTTCCCGTAGCCGGTGCAGCGGCACAGGTTGCCGGCGATCGCGTGGCGGATGTCGGCTTCCGTTGGTTGCGGATTGGTATCGAGCAGCGCTTTCGCGGAGAGCACGATGCCGGGCGTACAGAACCCGCACTGCGTGCCGCCGTGCGCGACCAACGCTTCCTGGATCGGATGCATCCGGCCCCCGTCGGAGAGCCCCTCGATCGTGATGATGTCGCGGCCCGGCGCCTCGAATGCCAGGATCAGACAGGCGTTGACGGTCGCACCGTCCATCAGCACCGTGCAGGTGCCGCAATTGCCATTGCCGCAACCTTCCTTCGTGCCGGTGAGGCCGATCCGGTCGCGCAGCAAATCGAGCAACGTGTCACGCGTGTCGGCGAGCACAGTGTGCTCGATGCCGTTCACCGTACATGTGAGCACTGTCTTCATGGCGCTCCCGCTTGGATTTGTGCGCATCCGTCGGCGAGCGCGCGTGCTGTGAGCACCGATACGAGCGTGCGCCGGTAATCGGCCGAACCGCGTGTGTCGGAGATCGGGCGCGCGTCTTGAGCCGCAAGCCGGCCGGCTTCCGTCAGCAGCGCAGATGTCGGCTGTTCGCCGATGAGTTTCGCTTCGGCTGTAGGCGCGCGGATCGCGGTTGGTGCCACCGATGCCAGCACGATGCGGGCCGCGGCGATGGCCCCGCGCGCGTCCAGCGCAATCCAGGCTGCGACTCCGGCGATGGCGATGTCCATCTCGCGGCGCGGTGTGAAACGCAGGTAGGCAGCGGCCGATCGTGGTGTATGCGGTGGCAGCACGATCGAGACCAGAAGCTCGCCGGGGCTGAGCGACGTGCGTCCGGGACCGTGCAGCAGCTCGGCGAGTGAACTTTCGCGTCGGCCTTGGGGGCTGGCGATCACCGCGCGCGCATCTTGGGCGAGGAGTGCCGGAACGGCATCCGCTGATGGCGCGGCGTTGCAAATATTGCCACCGAGGCTCGCGCGATTCTGCACCTGCACGCCGCCGATGAGGCGCACCGAACTCGCGACCGCTGGATACGTGGCGGCAATCGCGGCATGTCGCGAAACCGCGGTCGCAGTTGCGGCGGCGCCGATCGCGACGCTACCATCGGGGCGGACAGTTATCGCGGTCAACTCGCCAATATGCTTGAGGTCGACGATCCGGGAAGCGCTGCGGCGCCCTTCACGCATCTGCGGCACAAGATCGGTACCGCCGGCCAACGCGCGCGCCCCGCTCTCGTTGAGCGCAGCGACTGCCGCTTCGACCGTCTCCGGGCGGAGGTATTCAAACGCCTGCAACGTCTCGCTCCGCCATCATCGTTGTTTGTCGGGTTGGTCGCGCTTTCGGTCGATAGTCTAGCTGCTCACGGATCCGCAAGCCACCATCCAGCACAGAGCCACCATCCAGCACAGAGCTGCGTGGAAGTACGGTGTCAGGGCCGGACGGCGGGGCTCTCGACGGTCATGCCGCGGGCACGCCGCATGAGATACGTCTCGAGCGCGACAAGTTCGGGCGATCCGAGAGGATAGTTGTCGGCCCGCATCCCTGTCAGGCAATTCCGCAACCGTCGCTGCAGCGAGCCCAGCGTCTGCCACTCCAGTCGGTAGATCGGATAGCCGTTGGGGTGGCCTTGCGGGATGGTGCTGCCGGCGAGTTTTTCGCCAAAGCGCTGGTCGTGACAGTGAACGCAGCCGAGGTTGAGCTGGCCCTGGCGGCGCATGAATTCGGCGCGGCCAGCGCTGATCGCCGGCTCCAGGCGCGGGTCGCGGCTCTCGATCGGCAGCCCGCGCGATTGCAGCGCCACGTAGGCGCTGAGCGCCAGCAGTTCTTTGCTTTCGTAGGGAAGCGGGGCAGTCTGCTGCTGCTCGGTTCGGCAGATGTTGATCCGCCCCTCGAGGTTTACTGGCGCGTTCAGCTTTTCGTCGAACGCCGGATGGCGAGCGGCGGTGCCACGCATGCTCTGTTTCGCGTCGCCGTGACAGTCGGCACAGGCGCGGCCTGCATTCCCCGCTTTCGTCTGCCACAGCGCCTCACCATCGAGCACCCACAGCATCGCGGGATTGTCGGTATCGGCGTCTTGCATGGCGCGGGTCGCGGGCGCCATGTCCTGATAGGACGAGCGTTGCTTGTCCGGCGGGAGGTCGCTCGCGCGCGCGAGCGACCCGATGACGGCGAGCATCGCTGCGAACAAAACCGCGCGCCGCATGGTGCTACTCGACCGTGATCTGGACCTGCTCGGTCGCGGCGAATCCGTTGTCGCCGCTCCAACTGAGTGCGATGGTGCCGCTTTCGGTCGCGACGGTTGTGAAAGTGATGAACGGATTGGCTGCGATCGCCGGGAACAGGTCGGCGCGGAAAATTTCCTCGCCATTATAGGTGGCGACGAACGTCGTGATGATGTCGCGCGGGATTTGCGTGCCGGTCGTCGTATAGCGGAAGCCCGTCTCCATGTGATGCGAGATCAACGTGCGGATGGTGATGATCTCGCCACGCTTGGCCTTGGGCGGAATGTTGATGAGTGCGCGGGCCATCAGATCAGATCCTCCAGGCAGGCGCCGAGCGTGATGATGACGCTGACGCTGTCCGACCAAAACGAACCGTCGGACATCTCGGCGAGGGCGATCACGTTCTGCGTGTCGGAGAGGCGACAGCGCGTCGAGACCATGGCACGGCCGGCGCGCGGGCCGAGACGGCAGCTGATGACGTTGGGTTGCGGGTTCTTCTCGGTGACGACATGAATAGCGCGGACATGATCGGCCGCCGTCATCGCGCTCTCGACGGTGACGGTAATGGGCACAGTATTGCCGTTCTCGACGAGTGGCGGGATCTCGAGTTTGACGCGGCCGGCGGTGACCGGCTTGCCGTCGGTGATCCTCTCCAGTGCGGTGCGCATCTCGGCGGGTGACGCGGATAGAGGCTGAATGCGCAGGGTCGCGAAGGTCGATCCGACAGCGGCTGCGCCGATCAATCGCAACGCATCGCGACGGGAAGCTTTCGGTGCGCCAATTTCATCGTGCTTGCACGTCAAAGTCATTCATCACTCCTTGAGCGTGGCAAGAAAGGCCACCACATCCTCGATCTGCGCGGCTGTCAACACGGGCTTGCCGCGAAACGCTGGCGCCACGCGGACGAGATGATCGATCCGATAATAGGCGGGCATGATCGTATCCGGCATGACGCGACTCGAATCCACCATACGCAGCCGTAACTGGCCGATCGACCAGCGGGTTCCAGCGCCCTTGAGATCCGGCGCCAGCGTGCCTTGCAGCGGCGCTTCGGGAAACGGACCGGAATGGCACAGCACGCATAGGCCGACGAGGCGATTGGCCACGATCTCGCGGCCGCGGGCCGGATCGCCATCCTCGCCCGTGAGCGATGTGGAGATCGCGTCGCCGTCGATAGTGTATGGGCGCAGCGCATCCTGCGCCATTGCGGTTGGCGCCGCCGACAATATCAAAGTCACGAGCGGGATGACGCTGAGCCTCAACCGAAGACCTCGTGAGTGATCGTCTTGAACCAGCCCTCGGCAAAGAGCGCTTCCGCAGCGCGCACGTCAGGCGCGGCATCGAGGCGGCTGGTGCCGCCGGACCCTTTCACTTCCGCCAGCACACCGCCGACCGGATGATAGACGCCGGCGACCGAGATCCCGTACTCCGGCGCGACGAGGCTGTAGCAGGTGTTGACGAGCTTGGGTTCGGGTGCCGGTGCGCCGCTGAGCAGCGAGGCGACCGCCGCCGCGCAGACTTTTGCTTGCGCGTTGGCGGCGAACGCCGACTTCGGCATCGCGCCGGCAATCGCGGCGTCGCCGAGCACATGGATGTTGGCCACGAGGCGCGATTCAAAAGTCGCAGGATCGATCGGGCACCAACCCGTCGCGTCCGCGATGCCGGCGGTTGTGGCGATGGTGGCGGCCTTCTGTGGCGGGATGACGTTGGCGACCGCGGCTGTATGGCGACCGAACTCGGTGATGAGTGTCATCGTCGCCGGATCGACGCTCAGCACCTTGCCGCCCGTCGACAGCGACACCCATTCGAGATGATCGGGATAGATGGACTTCCACGCCGCCTGGAACAGGCGCTGCTTCGAGAAGGCATCCTTGGCGTCGAGCACGAGGAGCTTCGATTTCGGCTTTCGGGTTTTGAGATAGTGAGCGATCAGGCTCGCGCGCTCGTAGGGGCCGGGCGGACAGCGGAACGGGTTCGCCGGCACCGACATGACGACGAGGCCGCCATCGTCCATCGCTTCAAGCTGACGCCGCAGCAGCAGTGTTTGATCGCCGGCCTTCCACGCGTGCGGCATCCGCTCGGCAGCGGCTTCGTTGTAGCCTTCGAGCCCGTCCCAACGGATATCGATGCCGGGCGAGGCGATCAGCCGATCGAACGCGAGGCGCGTGCCATCCCCGAGCGTCACCGAGCGGGCGCGTGCGTCGACGGCCTTGGCGGCGGAGAATGCGATCCGCACGCCAGCCTTCTCGACGCCGCCGTAACCGAACTGTTGTGCCGAGATGTCCCGCATTCCCGCGAGGACGAGATTGCTGAACGGGCACGCCGTAAACGTCCGCTCGTCCGTGACGAGCACGACCTCGGCGTTAGGGAGCAAGCGCTTGACCTCACGCGCTGCTGTCGCGCCGCCGAACCCGCCGCCGATCACGACGACGCGCGGCGCGGTTTGCGCCGAAACCGAGGGAGCCGCGAGCACCACCGCGCCAAGGCCGGCGAGAACGTCACGGCGGGAGCGATGGCGCGTGCTCATGCCCATAACCTCAAGTCTCGACCTCACTTCTGGCCCGCGTACCAAGCGGCGATCGCCTCCGTCTCGGCTTCGGAGAAACCCTTGGCAATGCGGTCCATCACCGTCGCGGGCTGAGTTCCACCGCGGAATGCGGCCATCAGCCGGACGATGTCGGCGGCGCTGCGACCTGCCAATGGCGGCACCGTCGTCGCGCCTCCCGGTGGGGCGTGGCATCCGCCGCACGATGAAGCGCCGGGCGGTGGTAGCGTGAGCGCCATCACCGGAGCCGACGCCAGCAGCAACGCCGTAGCGGTACATGCCAATGCAAGCAGCGTTCGCTCGCCCATCATGAGCATCATTCCATGCAGCGGAGGCGGCGCCCGAGACGTCGCCTCCGATTTGCCGATCAGACCATCGCGATCTGATGGTCCTTGAGCGGCACCGAGCGGATGCGCTTGCCCGTTGCCTTGAAGTAGGCATTGAGCACGGCGGGTGCCGCGACGCAGATCGTCGGTTCGCCGACGCCGCCCCATGGATCACTGCCGCCGCTCGGCATGATGATCGATTCCACTTTCGGCATCTGTGCGATGCGCATGGAATCGTAGGTGTCGAAGTTCTCCTCAGCGATGCAACCGTCCTTGACCGTGCACGACTGATTGAACAACGCCGACAGGCCGTAGACGAAGGAGCCCGCCACCTGCCGGTCGATCTGCGCGGGGTTGACCGCATGGATCGGATCGGTCGCTGCGATGATGCGGTGCACCTTCACCTTTTTGCCGTCCGCCGAGACCGAGATTTCGGCGGCGGCGGCGACGTAAGCGGCGAACGCCTTCATGTGCGCAAGGCCGTAGAAGCGACCGGCGGGGGGCGGCTTGCCCCATCCGATTTTCTCCGCGACGGCGTTGAGAACGGCGAGGTTCTTTGGATGCTTGCCGAGAAGCTTGCGCCGGAACTCCAACTCGTCCTGACCGGCGGCCTGGGCGAGTTCGTCCATGAAGCATTCCATGAAGACGCAGTTCTGATTGATGTTGACGCCGCGCCAAAAGCCGGGCGGGACGTGCGTATTGCGCATGGCGTGATCGATAAGCAGGTTCGGGATGGAGTATCCGAAGCCATGCTCACCGCCTTTGGCCAGCCCCTGGAAGACCAGCGGATCCATACCCTTGTTCTGCTGCAAGATCGCCGGCCGCACAGCGGCGAGGATCGATTGCCCAGAGAGCCGGATATGGAGCGACGTCAGGTTGTTCTGCGCGTCGAAGCCGCCAACCAACTTGGCTTGCATGATCGGGTGGAACCGACCCTGCCGCATGTCCTCTTCGCGGCTCCAGATCAGCTTGATCGGCGTCCCCGGCATTTCCTTGGCGATGCGGACAGCCTGGACGACGTAGTCCTGGAAGGCGCCGCGTCGGCCAAAGCCGCCGCCGAGGTTGAGCTTGTGGACGTCGCACTTCTCGGCCGGCAGTCCTGACGATGAGATGACCGCCGCGAGCGACGCCTCGCCGTCCTGGGTCGGCACCCACACCTCGCACTTGTCCGCGGTGTAGAGCGCAGTCGCGTTCATCGGCTCCATCGGCGCGTGGTTCTGGAAGGGATAGCTGTAGACCGCTTCCACCTTCTTGACCGCACTGGCGAGTGCCGCCTTGGCATCACCGTTATCGTTGCCGACGAAGGCCTGCTCGGCGCTGAGACCTTCCTCGAGCATCTTGTCGATCGTTGCGCTCGTGACCTTCTTGTTTTCGCCCTCATCGAACACGATCGGCAAGGCGTCGAGCGCCGACTTCGCCTGCCACCAGGTATCGGCGACCACAGCGACGGCCGAGTCTCCGACCTGCACGACCTTGCGCACGCCCTTCATGCCGGAAACTTTCGCGGCGTCGAAGCTCGTGACCTTGCCGCCGAACACCGGGCACTCGCGGATCGCCGCATTGAGCATTCCCGGTAGCTTGAGGTCGGTGCCGTAGATCTGTGCGCCCGTCACCTTTTCGAGGGTATCTAGCCGCTTCATCGGCTGCCCGATGACCTTCCAGTCTTTCGGATCCTTGAGCGTCACATCTTTCGGCGGCTCGAGCTTGCCGGCCGCCTCCGCGACCTCACCGTAACGGAGCGTGCGCTTGGACGCGCCGTGGGTGATGACGCCCTTGGCGACCGTGCATTCGCCGACGGGTACGTTCCACTGGTTTGCCGCCGCCTGCACGAGCATCATGCGGGCCGCCGCACCGCCTTTGCGCACGTATTCGTGCGACATGCGAATGCCGCGGCTGCCGCCGGTCGAGAAGTCGCCCCAGACGCGCTTGCGGGCGAGACTTTGGCCTGGTGTCGGGTACTCGGTCTTGACCTTGGACCAGTCACACTCCAACTCTTCGACGACGAGCTGCGCGAGGCCGGTGATCGTGCCCTGGCCCATCTCCGATCGCACCATGCGGATGACGACGGTGTCGTCAGGCTTGATGACAACCCAAGCATTGAGTTCCGGTGTCGAGGCGTTGGCGCGTACCGCGCCGCGTCCGCCCGCCGGAAAATCGAAACCGACGGCCAGTCCGCCGCCGACTGCCGCTGCGCTCACCAGGAAGGAGCGCCGATCGATACGAGTGATCTCGTTCATGGCTGTTGCTCCAGTTACGCTTTGGCCGCAGCATGGATCGCTTCGCGAACCTGCTGGAACGTGCCGCATCTACAGATATTGGTGATGGCGTCGTCGATGTCGCTGTCGGTTGGTTTGGGCTTGGCCTTCAGCAGCGCACTGACCGCCATGATCATGCCGGCCTGGCAATACCCACACTGCGGGACGTCGTGATCGACCCAGGCCTGCTGCACCTTGGTGAGGACGCCACCCTGGGCCAGGCCTTCGATGGTCGTGATCTGTTTGCCTTCGGCATCGGCGACGACCATGCTGCAGGAGCGCATCGCCTCGCCATCCATATGCACGGTGCAGGCGCCGCACTGGGCAATGCCGCAGCCGTATTTCGTGCCGGTGAGGCCGGCCTGCTCGCGGATCGCCCACAGCAGCGGGGTCTGTGGATCGACGTCGAGATCGTAGCTTTTGCCGTTGATGGTGAGCTTAGCCATGCGCTCCTCCTGCGTTGCACCATTGGGCCGGTTCAGGCCGGACTTGACGGCACGATAGCGCAGCGCGTGTGACCGCAAAGGAGACAAAGGCGGGATTGGCACCTTTCTCACAGCAACGTGATGCGGCGTGCGCGGAGCCCCACGCGCCAGAGGCAGGCCGTGGCGCGTGCGCTTTCGGTTGTGGTGTGGCGGGTTGGCTGTATCTTGGCGGCGAACCAATGGAGGAGACACGCAAAATGAAAGTCGTCACGCTGAAAGATATTCCGGCCGAGCCGGCCCCAGGAGCCGCCGAGCAAACCGAAGGGTGGACCGGCCCGACTTTCAGGACCCGCCAAACCATCCTGGAGGACGGCGAGTCAAAAAACTTTACCGCCTCGATCGTGAATTTCAGTCAGGGCTGCAATACCGGCTGGCATGTCCACGATTGCGACCAGATCCTGATCGTGACATCCGGTTCCGGTCTGCTTGCGGACGAGAAGGGTCAGTGAACGCCACTGGCACGGCGCCAAGGCCGACTCGACGATGGGGCACATCACCATAATGATGGTCGGCGCCAAGTCGACGTGGGGATGATCTCGTCGGCCGCGCTCATGTGCTGAGCGGGCAAGTCTGCGGCGATCATTGGGTATTGCCGATCTGGTCGTCGTCGGCCTGGCGCGGCGCGAGCGGTGGAAACTGCGCGCGATCTGGCTTGAGGTCGATCAGTGGCGTGCCGTCGATGCAGTCGAGGCCGCGCACCACGAGGTAGGCGCCCTCGATGCCGATGAGCTGGACGATGTGCGTGCCGATTGGATTCGGCCGCACTGGAGAGCGTAGGCTGAACGTGCCGCGCGTCCGACCGTCGCTCCGGGGGCTTTGGCGCACGAGATCGCGGCGCGAATGATGGAGCCAGTACAACACCTCGAGCCGCTCGAATTGCGCTAGTCCGTCCAGCGCGGGACTCCACGGCTCATAGATCTCGATGCGGCAGATCGGGCCGTCGAGGCGACCTTGGCGAGGGCAGGTCGCCCGATCGGTCCACGGCGTGTGGCAGCGGCCAATGAACACCAGTCCCGCGTCGGTTGGCGGCGGCGGCACGACGGCTTGCTCTCCATCGCGGATCTCGTTCAGGCCTACCATCGCATTTCCCCCGGTACCCCAACGCGCTCATCACTTCCGGCGCCTTCACTATCGCATAGGGAGTCCGTTCTGAATTCAGCAATGCGCCATTGTTGCAATTGCGAATGAGTTGCAAAAACCTTGATTCACCCACAGACGTGTGGTTTGATTTTTTGAAATTGGCCGCTGCAAGGGGGATGG
>LNEA01000666.1 GCA_001464855.1 Rhizobiales bacterium Ga0077530 | reverse complement strand
CTCGCGCTCTATCTCCTGACGTTCGTGCTCGTGTTCCGCGAGCGCATGATCATTCCGATGCCGCTGCTTCTCGCGGCGCATCTCGCCTCGGTCATCCTCGCCCTGCTCGTGCTCTCACAGACAATCCGCGAGAGTTGGTTCATCACCGCAGGCACAGGCGTCGCGGTGTTCTTCACGTCGGCAATGGTTGCGCATCGCACCCTTTACGAAGCCCGGCCCAATCCAGCGCACCTGACGGAGTTCTATCTTTGGATGTCGCTTGGCGGCGTCCTTGGCGGGCTCTTCGCCGCGCTCATCGCACCCAAGATCTTTTCCGAAGTGTTCGAGTATCCGCTGCTGCTCGCCCTCTCGATGGCCTGCCGACCGCGCGCGCTCGCCGTTTCAGTGAGAAATCGCGACGAACTGCTGGTCATGTGGCTGCTCATCGCCACCGGCATCCTTGTACTCATCTGGGGACCGTGGGTCGCCACCTACTTCGAGTACGATTTCCGCCGCTACGGATCGACCGCGGGATTGGTCGCGCTGTTCGGATTGGGCATCCTCGTTTTCTGGAAATACCCGCCGCGACAGCTCGTGATGGCGCTCCTGATGTTCGCGGCCATTGCCATGTACCCGTCCGGCGTCAAGCGTGGCGAAGCGCAGCGCAGCTACTTCGGCGTTTATCGCGTCGGACAGTTCGGCAACTACAACATCCTCATGCACGGGACCACTTTGCACGGCGCCCAGCGCCTGAACGACGACAAGGGCGACAAGATCACCGATCCAGTACCCGGCACCTATTACTATCCCGGGAGTCCCATGGCGCAGTCGGTGCGCATCGTGCGCGAAGCGCTTGCCAAAACGGCGCCTGCCGGCGGCGCGGCGCCGCTTGGACGTTACGGCGTGATCGGTCTTGGCGCTGGCTCGCTTTCCTGCCTCTCGCAACCGGGCGAGAAGTGGCGCTTCTTCGAAATCGATCCGCTGATGATCTCGATTGCCAAGAACCCAGCCAACTTCTCGTTTCTGTCGAAGTGCCAGCCGCAAGTCGACATCGTGATCGGCGATGCACGGCTGACCATGAGCCGAGAGGCCGACAGCAGCCTCGATCTGATCATCGTCGATGCCTTTTCATCGGACGCTGTACCCGTTCACCTGATGACGGCGGAAGCGCTACGCCTGTTCATGGCGAAGACCACTCCGACCGGCGTCGTCGTGCTCCATGTGTCGAACCGCTATCTGGATCTTGACTCGGTCGCCTCCGCGACGATGCAACTAGTGCCCGGCGCAAAGGGGCTGATCGTCTCCGACGACGCAGCCGACGGCAGCTACTCGCAAACCAGCTCGACGGTCGTTGTGATCGCCAAGAGCGAGGAGGTGCTCGCCGACGACAACGGTCTGCGGCCGTGGACCGACGATTTCTCCGACATCATCGGCCCGTTCCGCTCGAAAATGCGCAACTGACGGAGGTGGCGCCTCAGGGGTAGAGCCGCGCTTTTTCCCACGCCGCCGTCGCGTCCGGCCGGCGGAACACGAGCCGGTCGTGCAGCCGGAACGGCCGGTCATGCCAAAACTCGATCTCGAGCGGCGTGACGCGGAAGCCGGACCAATGCGGCGGGCGCGGTATCTCACCGATCGGATACTTCGCGGTGACCAGGGCGACAGCCTTCTCCAACGCGAAACGGCTCTCGAGCGGTCGCGACTGCGCACTTGCCCACGCGCCCAGCCGGCTGCCGCGCGCCCGCGACGCATAATAGGCGTCTGCCTCAGCGCCACTGACCAGCGTCACCAGGCCGCGCACTCGCACCTGCCGGCGCAGACTCTTCCAATGAAAGCACAGCGCCGCCTTGTGCGCCGCTTGCAACTCGCGGCCCTTCGCGCTTTCGAGGTTCGTGTAGAAAACGAAGCCGCGATCAGTTGCATCTGCGCCGTCGACGCCCTTGAGCAAAACCATGCGCACATTCGGCAGGCCATCGGCATCGACGGTCGCGAGCGCCATTGCGTTCGGGTCGTTGGGCTCACCCGCCTCGGCATCGCGGAGCCAGTTTGCGAAGAGCGCAAACGGCTCATCAGCAAGCGAAAAATCGCCGGCGGGATTTGGCGTGTCATCGGTCGTCACGGTCATGGCATCGTCCATTCGGATCATCGCTCGGGCCGGCACCTGTGGCACGAATGCCCGATCTCCACAACGAAAGTGACGCGCCCGTCAACGCCGCCTTAACCAGAACAAGCCAAGATGTGACGGTCGCGCTGTTGTCGCGCTTTTCCTGCGTAACCTCTAGTCGAGTTCCGTATCATGCGTCCATTCCCTGTGCCGCTCGCCCTTGCGATCGCTGCCACTATGGTTCTCGGCGCCATTTCAATCAGTGCTCCGGCGCTGGTCCACGCGACAGACCAAAAGCCAGCCTCGACAACCCGCCCGCTCCCCGCCGCGCCCGAGCCGAGCGCCACGAAACCCAATACCAACAAGCCGTCCCCGCGCCCCCGATATGCGGACGCGACGCCGCTCGATACGAGCGATGAAGCTGCCACGCTCGAAGCCGTACATCTGGCATTGAGCGAGCTCGGCGACGGCGCGTCCTACGTCTGGCATCGTCGAGGCGGACGCCTATCCGGCGTCATCAACCCCACGACCTCGTTCAAGGACCGGGAGGGCCGCGTGTGCCGCCATCTGGTCATGACCCTCTCCGTCGGTCCCCATACCGCGCGCACCGAGGGCGTGGCCTGCCGCTTGGCCGACAGGTCTTGGCGGCTGGAAGGGTAGTTTTGCTTTTGCCGCCGACGCGTAAGGCTCCGTGTACGAGCGCGACGGGTCGTGCCCACGCCGGCCGCGCCTTCGCCTCTCGACCTTCAGCCGCCACCGACTGACAACACACCCTGCATCCGTCTGCCGTGGCCCTGCGTCCGCCGACGAGCAGCCGCGCCCATGCCCGGCTGGCGGCGAGTCGGGTTCGGTGGTATCGCCACAACCTAAGAAAATGGGAGGGTGCGCCGGTGTCGATCGGGCTGTGGGCGGTTTTCACCGTAGTGGCGGCGGGTGGCCAGACGCTGCGTAATGCGATGCAGCGGGAGCTGACCGCGACGCTCGGCACCGTCGGCGCGACGCACGTTCGCTTCCTCTTCGGCCTGCCGTTCGCGCTGCTTTTCCTGACGGTGATCCTCGCCGTAACCGGTGAAAAATTCCCCCCGCTCAGCGCCAACATGATGGCCTGGACGATCGTCGGCGCCGGCGCCCAGATCGCAGCCACCGCTATGCTGCTTGCCGCAATGAAGCAGAAATCATTCGTCGTCACGACGGCGCTGATCAAGATCGAACCGGTCCACGTCGCGCTGTTCGGCCTCGTCTTCCTCGGCGACGCGTTGAGCTGGCCGCTTGCGACGGCGATCCTCATCGCCTGCGCCGGCGTGCTCATCATGTCGTGGCCGCAGCAGCAGGCCGGCAGCCTTACCGAAGGTGGCTGGGGACCGATCGCGCTCGGCCTCGCATCAGGCGCGGTGTTCGGCATTTCGGCGATCGGCTATCGCGGTGGCATCCTCGCGCTCGGTCATCCGAATTTCGTCGTCGCGGCAACGACCACACTCGCCGTCGGCCTGATCATGCAGACCACAGTGCTCACTCTCTATCTCTGGCTGTTCGATCGCACGCGCCTGACCGACATCTTTCGCGCCTGGCGACCGTCGGTGCTCGCTGGCTTCATGGGCGCATTCGCCTCGCAGATGTGGTTCCTTGCGTTCGCGCTCGAAAGCGCGGCCAAGGTGCGCACGCTCGCACTCGTCGAGATCTTTTTCGCCCAGCTCGTCTCGCGCAGCCTGTTCAAGCAAGGCCTCGCCTCCCGCGAAGGGCTCGGCATCGGGTTGATCGTGATTGGGGTGATTATCCTGCTCAACGTGTGAGGGATGCCTTTTTTTGCCGCGGTCGCCAACGCCTTCGGCTACTGGCGCCGCGGAGCTGCCTCATGGTCGCGTTCTCACTTCGCGGCCTTCGACCGCTACAGAACAGGCCGCGCTAAAATCCTGGGTGGCGCTCGAAGAGCGCGCCGGTGGGATACCAACCGGCGAGGCAGCCCCGCGGCGCCGGTAGGCAGAGCCGTCGGCGACCGCGGCAACTAAAGAATAAACTTGGACAAATCCGCGTTCTTCGCGAGTTCGCCGACGCGGGCGCGGACGTAGTTGCCGTCGACGACAACGGCCTGCCCATCGCGGTCCGACGCGTCGAATGAGATCTCGTCGAGAACGCGTTCGAGGACGGTGTGCAACCGGCGCGCGCCGATGTTTTCGACCGACGAATTGACGGAAACGGCGATATCCGCCAGTGCATCGATGGCGTCATCGGTAAAGCTGAGCGTCAGCCCTTCGGTGCCCATCAGCGCGACGACCTGCTTGATCAGGCTCGCCTCGGGCTCGGTGAGGATGCGGCGGAAGTCGGCACCGGTCAGCGATTTGAGTTCGACGCGGATCGGCAGGCGTCCCTGCAGCTCGGGCAGCAAGTCCGACGGCTTGGCGAGATGGAAGGCGCCGGACGCGATAAAGAGGACGTGGTCGGTCTTGACCGGACCGTGCTTGGTGGCAACGGTCGTACCCTCGATGAGTGGCAGGAGATCGCGCTGCACGCCCTCGCGACTGACGTCGGCGCCACCACGTCCCGGGCCGTCGCTTCGCGAACAGATCTTGTCGATCTCATCGAGGAAGACGATGCCGTTGTTCTCGACCAGCTTGACCGCTTCGAGTGCGATCTGGTCGCTGTCGAGGAGCTTGTCGCTCTCCTGCGCGATGAGCTGTTCGTAGCTTTGGCCGACGGTCATGCGTCGCGCGCGCGTGCGCTGACCGAAGGCCTTGCCCAGCATGTCGCCGATGTTGACCATGCCGACCTGACCACCCGGAACATCGAACGACGGAAACGCCGGCGCGGTGTCGGCAAGCTGGACTTCGATCTCCTTGTCGTTGAGCTCGTTGGTACGCAGGCGCTTGCGAAAAGATTCGCGCGTCGCGGGCTGCGCGTTCGCGCCGACGAGGGCATCGAGCACGCGTTCCTCGGCATTCTTCTCGGCCATCGCCTTGACGTCGCGACGCTTGGCGTCGCGCACGAGACCGATCCCGACCTCGACTAGGTCGCGCACGATGCTGTCGACGTCGCGACCGACGTAACCGACCTCGGTGAATTTCGTCGCCTCGACCTTGAGGAACGGCGCGCCTGCAAGCCGCGCGAGGCGACGCGAGATCTCGGTCTTGCCGCAGCCGGTCGGCCCGATCATGAGGATGTTCTTCGGCTGCACTTCCTCCCGCAGTTCGCCTTCGAGCTGCTGACGACGCCAGCGATTGCGCAAGGCGATGGCGACGGCGCGTTTGGCGTCCTGCTGGCCGATGATATAGCGATCCAGCTCCGAGACGATCTCGCGCGGGGAGAAATTCGACATTCGACGTGGTCCTCATTGCGGCGGGCTCGACGGCACCCCCCGAACCGTTATCTGGCGTTCTCCGGCCGTTCGGGCAAGCCCCCTTGATCGTCGGCGCGCAAAGGGGACGGTCGTGCGCGGCGGCTAGTTCCTCTTGGCGCCATTACCGGCCTGGGACGGAGCTTCGATGCCGGGCGGCGGATACAGCGCCTGCGCCGTGATCAGGAGGCCGGCGAGGACGCCGACGGCGAGCAACCACGCGAACACGTAGATATAGACGCGCCTCTGCATGTTCCGGGCGTGTTCGCCATAGCGACCCGCCGAAATGTCGTGGGCCATGCCAGCACCGTCGGCGACGCCGCGCAGCGAGCGCGGTCGGACTTTGCCGGCGTCCTGGCGCGCCATCAGTTTGCGGCCACCCTCCGTGTTGGTGATATTGCCGTGGTACCAACGCGCCAACAGCACCATCGGCAG
>LNEA01000665.1 GCA_001464855.1 Rhizobiales bacterium Ga0077530 | reverse complement strand
AAGACGCTGCCGCCCAAGACCATCACGCCGGCGACGCGGACGTGGCTCGAAAAAGTCGAGGCGCGTCAAGCCGTCGAGACGGCGATGGCGGCAATCGACCAGCAGCTCAAATCGTCGCTCGGCGCGACGCCAGCGCCCGCTGCGACCAAGGACGGCAAGCCATGATCCGCCTCATCCTGTATCTCGTCGGCGTTGGACTTCTGGCGACCGGCCTCGCGTGGCTCGCCGATCGCCCCGGCCAGATGCTGCTCAACTGGCAGGGCTACGAAATCGAGACGACCGTGTTCCGCGCCGTCGTCATTTTCGCGTTCGCGATCGGCCTCGCGGTGTTCCTGTGGTCATTGGTGCGCCAGCTCTGGACGAGCCCGGCTGCTGTCGGCCGCGTCATGAACAGGCGCCGCCAGGAGCGTGGTCTCGAAGCGCTGTCGAGCGGCATGATCGCTATCGGCGCCGGCGACCGCAACCAGGCGATGCGCCATGCCATGCTGGCGCGCAAAGCTCTGCCGAACGAACCACTGACGCATCTGCTGCGGGCCCAGGCCGCCCAGCTATCGGGTGACCGCTCGACCGCACGGCGCATTTTCGAAGCGATGCTCGGCTCTCAAGAGACCGAGCAGCTGGGCCTGCGTGGCCTGTTCCTCGAAGCCGAGCGCGAGGGCGAACACGAGGCCGCTCGCCAGTTCGCCGAGCGCGCACTCCGCCTGAACCCAAAGCTTGGCTGAGGTCGCCGACTGGGCAGGCGCGCTGGAAACGCTGGCCGCCGGCAAGCGCAACGGCCATTTCGAGAAGGCCGACGCCGATCGCCGCCGCGCCGTCCTGATCACTGCTCAGGCGCAGGCCGTCGAAGACAGCAATCCGGACCGCGCCATCGCTCTCGCCATGGAAGCGCATACGCTGGCGCTGGATCTGGTTGAACCCGCCGCCATCGCCGGGCGCCTGTTCGCCTCGCGCGGTCAGACGGCCAAGGTCGCCCGCATCATCGAGCAGACCTGGCGACGCGCGCCGCATCCCGATCTCGCCATCGCCTACGCGTACGCCCGATCCGGTCAAGAACCTCGCGCGGACGACACCGCATTCGATCGAGGCACCCATCGCCGTCGCAACAACGGCGATCGAAGCCCATGATTGGGTGGAGGCCCGCAAGGCCCTCACGCCACTCCTCGAAGGTCGCCTGTCACAGCGCGTTTGCACGCTGATGGCGCGCATCGAGGGCGAGCAGTTCGGCAATGCCGGCCGCGTCCGCGAATGGCTCGCCCGCGCCGCCAACGCACCACGCGACCCGGCGTGGACCGCCGATGGTTTCGTCTCCGATCGTTGGGCGCCGGTATCACCGGTCACCGGCGCGCTCGACGCGTTCCAATGGAAAGTGCCGGTCGAGCAGTCGGGCCCGCACGACGAGGAACTGGCGCTCGCCAAGCTCGAGGAGTTGATCGCGCTCGGGGCTCAGAACGATAAGGTCATCGAAGAAAAGCCTATGAAAGCTGCCCCCGCGAATGAGCCCGCGGTGGTGGTGGAGGCCGTGACGCCCCGCAAGGATCCGCCCGCCACAGCGCCGCAGCCGACCGCTCCCGCTTCCGTGACACCAGCAGCTTCGCCGATCACATCGAAGCCGGCGAAGGCGCCGATGACAGCGACGGGTAGTGGCAACGGCGCCGCGACGACTGGCGCACGCCCGTTCGTTCCAACACGCCCACCCGATGATCCCGGCATCGACAGCGACGACGAGCAGCCTGTCATCACCCGCCCCCGTCCAGCGGTAGCGGAGACGTCGAAGCATTGAATTGCCGTCTGCTGAACAAGACTATTTCCGCGCGGGGCTCGTTCGATCGCGACCAAAGACGATGCGGGCCCGGACGCCGCCACCGGGCCGGCTCGAAATGTCGAGGCGGGCGCCGTTAGCGGTGGCGAGCGAACTGGTGAGCGGTAGGCCGAGGCCGGCCTTGCGCGATTGCCCGGCGCCACGCGCGGGTTTTTCCGACGATCCAGCACCCGTGGCGGCCGTGGAAAAACCGGGGCCGTTGTCTTCGACCTCGACCCACACCTCGCCAGAAAGCTCGTAGCCGGTCGTGACCTTGATGCGCACGGGGCCACCACCGTGCTTGATGCTGTTGGTGATCAGGTTGAGCAACATCTGGCGGACATTGCGCTTGTCGGCGATGACGCGGGGCAGGCTGCTGACGACTGCCGCGTCGAGACGGGCGCTCGATTT
>LNEA01000664.1 GCA_001464855.1 Rhizobiales bacterium Ga0077530 | reverse complement strand
CGGTTCGGGTGTCAGGTAGTCGTAGAATATCCCGCCGATGCCGCGCTGCTCCTTGCGGTGCGGCAGATAGAAGTATTCCTCGCACCACGCTTTATAGCGGTCGTAGTCGGCAACGGCGTGGGGGGCGCACGCTGATTTCATGGCGGCATGGAACGCGATCGTGTCGGGGTCGTCCTGGGTGCGACGGGAATCGAGGACGGGAGTCAGGTCGGCGCCGCCGCCGAACCACCATTTGGTCGTCACCACGAATCGCGTGTTCATGTGGACGGCCGGCACGTGCGGGTTGTGCAGATGGGCGATCAGCGAAATGCCAGATGCCCAGAAGCGCGGGTCGTCCGCGGCGCCGGGGATCGAGGTGTGGACGCCGACTTTTTCAAACACGCGGCCATTCATGAGGCTCATGACGCCGCCGCCCCCTTCGGCGCCACTGTGGTCCTTGCGCTGCCAGGGGCGGCGCACGAAGCGGCCGGGCGACTTGTCGGAGAGGGGAGCACTAGCCGGCAGATCGTCCTCGATCCGCTCGAAGGAGGCGCAGATTTGATCGCGGAGCTGTTCGAACCACTGGCGAGCGGTTTCTTGGCTGCGCTGCAAATCGACGGGAGTCATGCTAGATATCCGTTCAAGGCTGAGACGTGACGTGTGATCCAGGCCGGACGTTAATGGTTTGGTGCTGGACATGATATCGTCACGACCAGCATTTAGACTACACGACCCGCGCTGCCGCCGATCCCATGAGGCCGCCCTCGTTGGGGTGGAGCTGCATACTCCTCCGCGCTCTTGATACGTCAAGGGTTCCCGTCGGCGACTTGACCGGGATCAATCACGACGTCTCAAACGTTTGTAGCCGGCGTGAGGGACACTTTTCCGCGAGCCGTGCAGCAGTGCCCATTGGCGCTTCGCTGTGCGTCGCCGCGCGGTGCGCCAAAACACGAATGATGAGACACGACCATGTACCGCTGGTTCGAAACCCGCATCGAGGCCTATCCCGAGCAGACGCCCGAGCGTCCGCCGACGACGCTTGCCGCCTTCTATCTCTACTTCATCCGGCCGGTGTGGCCGGTGTTCGTCGTGCTGCTCGTCGTCGGCTTCATCGGTTCCGTGATCGAGGTCTCGCTGATGGCGTTCATCGGCAGCATCGTCGACTTGATGCGGACGTCGGGGTCGCCGGAGACGTTCCTGTCCGATCACGCGGCGTGGCTGTTGTTCATGGCGTTCGTCGCGCTGATCGCGCGGCCGATCATCTCGACGACGCATGACCTGATCAAGAATCAGGTGATCGCGGGGCCGGTAACGACGCGCGTCCGGTGGCTGACGCATCGCTACGTGCTGCGCCAGAGCCTGTCATTCTACCAGAACGATTTCGCCGGTCGTGTCGCCAACAAGATCATGCAGACGGCGCCAGCTCTGCGCGAGTCGGTCGTGCAGGTGATCGACGCTGTTTGGTACGCAGGCATTCAGTGGGTCGGCGCAGTCGTGCTGTTTGCCGCAGCCGATTCGCGGCTGCTCATTCCGCTGTTTGTTTGGATGGCTGCCTACATCGCGGCGATGGTCTACTTCGTGCCGAAGATCCGCGAGCGGTCGACGGCAGCGGCGGAAGCGCGCTCGATGCTGACGGGTCGGATCGTCGACAGCTACACCAACATCCTGACCGTAAAACTGTTCGCTCATGCCGACCGCGAGGACGGCTACGCCAAAGCTGCGATCGACGAGCAGCTCACCAAGTGGCAAGCCTCGCTGCGCCTGCTGACGAGCATGGAGTTCACGCTCTACACGCTGAATGGCTTCCTCATTGTCGGCGCGAGCGGCCTCGCGATCTGGCTGTGGAGTCTAGGCTCCGTCACGATTGGCGATATTGCGGTCGTGACGGGGTTGGTCATCCGCATCGTCGCCATGTCGGGCTGGGTGCTGTTCACGGTCGCCGGCATCTTCGAAAACATCGGCGTCGTCCAGGAGGGCATGGAGACGATCTCGCGGTCGCAGGAGGTCGTTGACGCGCCGGATGCCCAGCCGCTCGTCGTGCACCGCGGCGAGATCCGCTTCGAAGGCATCCGGTTCCATTACGGCAAGAAGTCGGGGATCATCGACAACCTGTCGCTGTCGGTGGCGCCGGGCGAAAAAGTCGGTCTCGTCGGACGCTCGGGTGCCGGCAAATCGACGCTCGTCAATTTGCTCCTGCGCTTCTACGATCTCGAGCGTGGTCGCATCCTGATCGATGGCCAGGATATTGCGCACGTCACGCAGGACAGCCTGCGCGCCAACATCGGCATGGTGACCCAGGACACTTCGCTCCTGCACCGCTCTGTGCTCGACAACATTCTCTACGGCAAACCCGATGCCGGGCGGGATGCGGCGATCGCGGCGGCGCGGATGGCGGCGGCGAACGGCTTCATTCCGGGACTGCAGGATCTGCGCGGCCGCAGCGGCTATGACGCGCACGTCGGCGAGCGCGGCGTGAAGCTCTCGGGCGGGCAGCGCCAGCGCGTCGCCATTTCGCGGGTGCTGCTGAAGAATGCGCCGATCCTGATCCTCGACGAAGCGACGAGTGCGCTCGACAGCGAGGTCGAGGCGGCGATTCAGGAGCAGCTCAACAACCTGATGCAGGGCAAGACTGTGATCGCCATCGCACATCGCTTGTCCACGATCGCGGCCATGGACCGCCTGATCATCATGGATGAAGGCCACATCGTCGAGGAGGGGTCGCACAACGCGCTGCTCGAACGCGGTGGCCTGTACGCGGAACTCTGGGCCCGCCAGTCCGGTGGCTTTCTCGCCAAGGAAGCGGCCGAGTAGGTACTACCGCGGGCGTGGCGGCTGCAGAACCATGGGATCAGGCATGGCTTTGCCCTCCGCCGCAGTCGGCTCATAGCGCGAGGTGCTCGGGCGCCCTGTGATGCCGTCGCCTGCGGGCGCGCCGACGGCGGTCACGTCGGTCGCGCGGAGCACGCGAATCTCCAATGCGTTCGCCGCCAGTTCCTGGCTATCTGCGGCAATGACGCGAACGCGCAGGTCGACCCGCTCGGGCGTATTGCGCGGCAGGAAGACGACGGCGCTCTGAACATCTGCGCTGGAGACGGTCCAGGAATCACGCGCGATCGGCAGGCCGTGGGAAACGCGAGTGCCGACGGGAAGACCATCGATGACGACGGCGCTGCCGGCCGAGCCCGCGCCCAGGCCAGAGATCATCGTCGGCAGGTCGACGCGGGCGGTTTCGTTCTTCGCGACGGCAAGCGTGATCGTCGGCCGCAAGAACGGCACTGAGTCCGACGGCACCACCGTCGACGCCTGCTTCAGGTATGAAACGGTCGCCGGACCGGCAAGGCGGAGCTGTTGAGCGGACTGCGCGAAACGCTCAGTCCGCAACGGAGCGAGGACCTGATCGGATGCGGGCTCCTGCGTCGCCGCAGGTGTCGGGTAGCGGAAGAACAGCGGAGGTACGATCGCGGTCGTGGCCAGCAGCAGCAGGCCGGCGCCGACAATGGTGGCGCCCCGGCGCATTGCAGCGGCGCGCGACAGAGGCGGTTTGGGGGCGGGCTCGTCGGCGTCGAGACGGGCGATACGCGGGAAGTCCTCGAGACGCGTCAGTCCGATCGGCCGGCCGAGATGCGTCGGCAGCGCCGTGCGGCGACCGACCTGCGGCAGCGACAACTCATTGTCGTGGCCGAGCCGCGCTTCGAGATCCCGAAGCTGCTCGCTCAATGAGCGGACGGCGAGCCTGCCGTCGGAGATGCGATCGTCGAAGGCCACTTTTTTCCTTCCTCAGCGGGCAGGTTCGGGCGCCTACAGCACGCGGGGATGTGGGCAGGCGGAGAATGTGAGCCTCCGCTCAGGGGCAGCCCGCCGACCTCGGTTATTGCGGGATTGACACTATCCCAGCGGGTCCGACGAATCGACGGACGGGGGGCGTCCGCGTGCAGGAAGCTGTGGAAAAGACAAAGCCTTAGCGGGCAGCCCCGGTTGTGCCATTTTCGATTGTCGATGCGAATCCGGAGCCAGAGCCGAGGATCCAAAAACACCGTGGGGACAGACTGATGCAGAAGTTGGCGACGACCAAAATGGCGATCTGGGCGGGCGTGTTTCTGGCCGGTGTGGGCGTCGGGGTCGGGGGCGCGAGTGTGCTGTTCGCGCAACCCGCGGGCTTCCAACGGGTGTACGAAGCCACCATCGGTACCGTGACGGTGCCGCCGGGCGCCGCGTCACCGAAGCACAGCCATCCTGGCGACGAGATTGGCGTGATGCTGGAAGGCGAGAGTGTCGTGGAAATCGACGGCGCCGCGCCAGCCAAATTCGCCGTTGGGCAGGCGTTCCACATTCCCGCCGGCAAGGCGCATGTAGCGCGCAGCACTGGAACCGTGCCCGCCAAAGTGGTCTCGATCTGGCTGGTCGAGAAGGGTAAGCCGTTGCAGGCGATCGAGAAGTAGCGGCCGGCTCGGATCAGGTTTCGGGAATCGCGATCGGGATGCCGGGGTCGTGTTTGACCCGCCGCATCACGAGCGTCGTCTTGACGCTCGCGACGTTCGGCAGCGCCGCGAGCTTGCCGATGACCTGCTCCTGGAGGGCCGACAGATCCGCGGCGACGCAGGTGAGCTGGTAGTCCATGTCGCCTGAGAGCATGTAGACTTCGCGCACGAGCGGCCACATCAAAACCTGTCGCTCGAAATCGCGCAGATCGCTTTCGCCCTGGGCGTGGAGGCGCACGGACGCGAAGGCCGTGATCTCGTAGCCGGCGAGGCGGGCATCCAATTCGGCGTGATAGCCACGGATAAAGCCGGCCTGTTCGAGGGCGCGCACCCGCCTCAGGCACGGAGGCGGTGACAGACCGACGCGGGCTGCCAGGGCGACGTTGGTAATTCGGCCGTCGGCCTGCAATTCGCGGAGGATCCGCCAATCCGTAGCGTCGAGTTCGGCGCCCATGCTAGGACTTCTGCCACAAGTTAGAGGTTGAGCGAATATCGGGCGGACACTAGTCACGCTGGCACCATTCGCGCAAGATTGCTACGTCGATGCTCGCGGCTGCGACGCATCGTGACCGGAGCACAAACGAATTGTCGTCAACCGAAGCGCTGTTCGCAGCCGTGCGCGGCCGATCCGGCTGGATTATCAGCGACGGCAAGGCCGGCAATGAGACCCAGTGCCGGGGCGTGTTCGATGCGCTGGGGCTGAAAAGCGAAGTGAAGCGCATCCGCCCGGGTCGACTCCAGGAGCTGTTTGCCCCGTACCTAGGAGTCGCGCGCGCCGAGCGCTTTGGCGAGGCGGGATCGCACTTCGCACCACCGTGGCCCGACTTCGCCATCGCCGCTGGACGGCTGACAGCACCGTACATCCGGGCGGTGAAACGACACGCCAAGCTCGCGACCTACACGATCATCCTGCAGGATCCGAAGGTGCCGCTCACGACTGCTGATTTTTTCTGGATGCCGGAGCACGATCGCAAGCGCGGGCCGAATGTGTTGACGACGGTCGCGTCGCCGCACGGGTTTTCGCCCGAGCGTCTCGCGACCTTGAGGGCGTTGCCGCCGCCGTTGGCGTTCGCTGCTGTGCCGAGGCCATGGGTGGCCGTCCTCATAGGCGGCGACGGCAGCAGCTATACATTCAAGCCCGAGGACATGACCCGGTTCGCGGTGTCCCTGCGGTCGGTGGCTGAGCGTGGCGTCGGACTGCTGATGACGCCGTCGCGGCGAACGCCCGTGGCACTGCTCTCAGCAATCGATCGCCTGACCGTCGATTTTCCGCGCTTCCTGTGGGACGGCACGGGTGACAACCCGTACCCCGCCATGCTCGCGCACGCCGACCATTTCATCGTGACGGCGGACAGCGTCAACATGTGCGGTGAGCCGGCTGTGACGGGGCGACCGATCCATGTCTTCGCGCCGTCCGGCGGCAGCGCCAAGTTCCAGCGCTATCACGAGGCGTTGTCCAGGCACGGCGCCACGCGCCCGCTGCCCGATGTCGTCACCGCGCTCGACACATGGAGCTACCCGCCACTCTATTCCGCCGCGGACATCGCACACGCGATTGCCGAGCGCTGGCACCGCCGCCGCAGTATGCTCTCCGGCATGACCGGTCCTTGAATCGACGGAGCGACGCCGCGTGCGCCTCAAATCGGAAATCTGGGTGAAAGCGTATCTGCGCGGATGCGCGGGACAGGGTGCGGCCGCCGTCGTTGTCCATCGCGGTGACACCGATGCCGGCGTGATCTTCATCAAGATCGCGCACTTGAACGGCATCGCTGATCTCTACGGTCCGGCGCCCGCCGGTCTCGTCGAGCGCAACGATCGCGAATGGGTGCCGGTGCGCACGGCGGCACCGGACGCCGACATCGACGCGCTGATCCGGCGCGAGATCGATATGGATCGCGATACCTGGGTGCTCGAAGTCGAGGATCGCGCCGGCCGTCATTTCCTCGACGATTGGTTGTCGAAGGACGACTGAGCGTCAGCCGGCAGTCCGCTGTGTCTTGGCCCCAAATCCGGCTTCTGACGCATTGCGAGGGCTTCCCGAACTGTGCTGCGGGTGGCTCAATCAGTAATTGGCAGGCGGGCGGACGTCGCGAAGGCTGTCTCGGGTTACTCGAACGTCACCGGGATCTGGCTTTTCCTGTTCACATGCAGAGAGAAGATCCGGCGCGAGGCACGCGCAGCGCCGACATCGATGTCGGCTATCAGCAGACCCTTTTCCTTGCGCATCGGTCCCGCAACGGCGCCACCGAATGGCTTGTAGACGACAGCGTCGCCCGCGTTGATCCACTCGTCCTTGTTCGGGAAAAGCTCGTCGCGGTACGGCACACCCTCAGGGATGTCCGAGGCTTCTAAGGCCGTCGCGCAGCCGACGACCCAGCAGCCGCCCTCGCGCGCGATATGCTGCATCGTCGCAAGCCATGTCTCGCCGCTGTCCCAGGTCGGGGCTACATAGATGTCGATGTTCTGCGCGTAGAGAGCATACCGTGCCAGTGGCATGTAGCTCTCCCAGCAGATGAGCGCACCAACACGGCCAACCGCGGTGTCCACGACCTTCAATCCCGAGCCATCGCCAAAGCCCCAGACCATCCGCTCTGGATTGGTCGGCATAAGCTTGCGGTGGTTGTTGGCCAGCCTGCCGTCCGCGTCGATGATCGCGCAACTATTGAAGAGCGTGCTGCCGCTGAGCGAACCGTCGAGCTCCTGATAGCCCACGACGATCACGACCTGATGGTCCTTCGCCGCGTCCTGAAGCGGCCGTAGGCCATCCCTGCTTAGGTCGACAGAGTTGGCCTGCGAGAGGGCGTAAAGCTCATCGGTCTTCCCCATTCCAGCCCCCGGCGGCAGTCGCCAGATGAAAGTGGGGTAACCGGGCAGCCACGTTTCGGGAAAGACCACCATTCCGCAGCCTTGAGCCGCAGCCTCCTGAACAAGTTCGACCGCACGGGCCATGGACTTCGCGAGATTGAGATAGACGGGTGGCTGCTGAACAACAGGGCTGGGTGAAACGCAAGCTACCACGCTGGCCATGCTTGCTTCAGTCATTTCGGATGGAGTCATTGCCATTGCCCGCGTCTGACGCACCCAGATCGGGTGACCAGGGCGATGACAATGTCTGCAATTGGCTGATAGACGACTTTAAGAGGCGTCAACGCTGAGGCCGCGGTTCCCTGGTCGCGCGGACTCGCGAGCATCAACCAAATCGCCATACTATCGTCTGATCATGCGGCTAACGGGCTTGGTCGTGTGTGAGCATAACGATCCGACGCGGAGGGAGACGATTGCATGATGGGATGCGGGATGCGGGGGCTGCGGACAGTCGCGCGGATGTTGCTTTGCGCGCTGGCGGTCAGCGCAAGCCCGCTCGCGGCGACCGCGCAGCGCATCCCGGACGATCTCGCGCAACGTCTCAACGAGCGTCAGCTCGACGCGTATCGCGCCTATCTCACGACGCGCGCCGCGTTCGATCGCA
>LNEA01000663.1 GCA_001464855.1 Rhizobiales bacterium Ga0077530 | reverse complement strand
CCGGACACGTCCAGTATGGCGTCAACGTCACTCTGGTCCGCCACGGCAAAGAACTCATCTTGATCGATGCCGGCGCCGGGAGCACGTGGGAGCCGACCACCGGCAAACTCGCGGATCGTCTCGCCGCGGCGGGCATCGATACAAAGCGCATTACGAAGGTGGTCGCGACGCACGCCCACCCGGATCACATCTGGGGTCTCGTCGACGATTTCGATGAGCTCCGTTTCCCGAATGCCGCGTACTTCATGCCAACGGCGGAGATCGACTTTTGGCGCGGCGTGGATGTCGCTGGCCTAAGCGACCGCGTGCAAGGTGTCGCGGCTGGCGCCAAGCGCGTCATCGGCCAAATCGACGAGCGCCTCACAGCCGCTCCCGTCGACACCGAGTTCCTGCCCGGCGTCTCTTACATCGCAATGCCCGGCCACACGCCGGGCCAATGCGCAGTGCGGCTCACACCGTCTTCCATCCGATCATTTCGTTCGCGCATCCCGACTGGCAACCGGCCTCCGACATGGATGGTGGGCTCGCGGCGGCGAGCCGTCGGCGGCTGCTCGATATCGCCACAACCGACAAGCTTCCGATCGTTGCCTATCACATACCTTTCCCGGGCGTCGGGCGCGTTGAGCGCCACGCGGGGGCCTATCGATGGCGTAACTGACCGCGCTCTATCGTTACCCGCCTCCCCGCCGATTTGACCTGCATCGGCACTCTCCATTCCCCCGTCTCACGCCAGCACCATTGCACCCAATGACATACGGACTACAGGCACGCGTCACGACACTCGGCAAGCTGCTGCGCCCACCGCGCGTTTTCCAGGTCCCGGCGTTCCAGCGCGCCTACTCATGGACCGCACACGAGGCCGGCCAGTTGCTCGAGGATCTGCTGCTCGCGATAAGCGAGGCCGATGCGCAACAATCGAGTGCGGGGTATTTCCTTGGCCCGATCCTGCTGCTGCGCAACGATCCCGATCGCGATTCACGCGGTCCCGTCGCCAACGACCAACCGGCGGCGCGCGACCACCAGATCATCGACGGCCAGCAGCGGCTCGCGACCTTGACCGTGCTCGCCTGCGTGCTGCGCGACCTCGCGCGCGAAACCGATCCAGAAGCACTGCCCTTCCTCGATGCGATGATCCGCTGCCGCACCGAGGCCGGCGAACCGCCACGCTGGCGTCTGCTCATGCGCGGCGCCGCGCAGAGAACGATGGCGGCAAGCATTCAGACGCCCGGCGCGACGCTGATCGAGACCGCCGCCGACGGCTCGCGCGACGGGATCACCGAGGCAGAATCGTTGCTGCTCGCGGTGCGCGATCAATTCATCGAACTGCTGAGCGATCGCGATCAATCGGCGCTCGAACGCATCGCCTCGTTCATTGCGCACGAATGCGAAATCGCGGTCATCACGTCTGGTGACGTCGACCGGGCCCATCGGACGTTCGCAGTCCTCAATAACCGTGGCCGCCCGCTCAACCGCAGCGACATCATCTATGCCCAGCTCATGGACGACGTCGCGGGTGACGAACTGAGCCGGCTGCAAGGCGAGTGGGAGCAGCTCAACCATCAGCTCGCGGGCGACTTCGACGCGCTCTTCAGCCACCTCCGCGCCGCCGTGGGCGATCCACGGTTGCCGGTCATTGCCGACATCCAGCGCCTCGCGAAGGAGGTCGGCGGCGGCGGCCGTTTCGTCGACCGTGTGCTCCTGCCCTTCGGCCGAACATTCGCGACGCTCATTGCGGCGAGCCATTCCGGCAGCCCCATGAGCGACGAAATCAACCGACGCTTGCGTCATCTCTCGTGGCTGTCGAGTGCGGAGTGGATCGCGCCGGTGTTGCTGTGGTGGACGCGCAATCCGGACCAACCCGACGAGTTGTCCTCGTTCCTGCGCCAGATCGACCGTCTGGCCTATGGAATGCGCATTCTCGGGCTCGGGAGCGACAAGCGCGTCGCACGGATGCATCAAGTTCGCATCGCGATCGAGAGCGGTGCAGCACTGGATCCCAGGAGTGGACCGTTTGAGTTCACGAGCGAGGAAGTGCGCAATATCCGCTACAATCTGCGCGACCTGCACCGCCGCAGCCAACCGACCTGCAAGCTCATTCTCCTGCGACTCGACAGCGAACTGTCCGGTGGCGCGCAGCGATTTGCCGATGCAGATCTGACGGTCGAGCATATCCTGCCGCAGAACCCCGCTCGCAACAGTCGCTGGCGCGATTGGTTCCACGATGCGGAGGAGCGCCGCGCCTGCACGGCATCGCTCGGCAATCTCGTGCTGGTGCCGCGCGCGCTGAACGCCGCCGCACGCAATCAGGACTATGATCGCAAACTCGCAATTTTCTTTGGCGCAGGCGGTGCCCCCCTTCCCCATCTGACCGAGGAACTGCGCGGTCTCACCGAATGGACCGCGCCGCAGATTCGCGCCCGCGAAGAACGGCTGCTGGCCATCGTCGACAAGATGTGGCAACTCGGAAAAACCTCATCCGTCGCCGGTGGACCAAGTGGTGGAGGGCCGGGCGCTGCAGAACCGTCTGGACGCCGCCGTCGTGTCAACAAACAGCAGACGGCAAAGTAGCGCCGCCGCCACACGTTTCGACCGCCCGGCTGTCATACTGGCGTCGCGCGCGGAAGTGCAGTGAGGAGGACCGGCGCCGATTCGGGCGCACGCCAACGGAGACTGCCGCCACGATGTCCGCGCGCCCAAATACCGCCCCACACACGGCCCCACACTCGGCGATGGTCCTTGCCGCCGGTCTCGGCACGCGGATGCGGCCGCTCACCGCCGAGTTGCCGAAGCCCCTCGTGCGCGTCGCGGGAAAGCCGCTGATCGATCACGTCCTCGACCGCCTGGACACGGCCGGCATCCGGCGTGCCATCGTCAACGTCCACCATCACGCCGATCAGCTCATCGCCCATCTAGGCGCCCGCAAGCGCCCCGAAATCACGATTTCCGACGAGCGAAATGCGCTGCTCGATTCGGGCGGCGGCGTCCGCAAGGCGCTGGCCACGCTCGGTCCTGATCCCTTCGTGATCCACAACTGCGATTCGATATGGACCGAGGGCACCCGCACGAATCTCGGTAGATTGCTCAATCACTGGGATGAGGATGCGATGGATTGCCTGCTCCTGCTCGCCCCGACGGTCGCAAGCCTCGGCTATCACGGCCGCGGCGACTTTGCGCTCGATCCGGCAGGGCGTCTGCGGCGCCGCGGCGAGCGCGAGATCGTGCCGTTCGCCTTCGCAGGAGTGTCGATCGCGCATCCGCGTATTTTCGACGACATCCCGGAGGGGCCGTTCTCGCTCAATCGACCTTGGGATCGCTCCATAGAAGGTGGCCGCGCATATGGTGTCCGGCTCGAAGGACACTGGATGCATGTTGGCGACCCCGCCGCGGTCGCGGCCGCCGAGGAGTGGATCGCGCATGCCGATGAGCGCTGAGAAAACGACATCGCGCATCTGGAGCATCGCCGCCGGCCGCTCCTTCCTCGACACGCTCGCTGCCGCACTCCTCGACGGCAACCTGCCGCACGCCGGGGGCGCGCCACCCGATCGCCTCCAACTCGCGGCCATGACCATCCTGCTGCCAACGCACCGAGCCGTGCGTGCCTTGCAGGACGCCTTCCTGCGCGCCGCCAAAGGACGCGCGCTGTTGCTGCCGCGCCTCCTCCCGATTTCCAACACCGACGAGGACCAGGGCCTGCTCTCCGATCTGGCGGGCGGCACATCATCGCTCGGCGCCGAGTACACGCTGCCGCCGGCGATCGGCAAACTCGAGCGTCAGCTCGCGCTCACCAACCTCGTGCTCGCCTGGTCGCGCCGTATGATGGTTCCGCAAAGTGGCCCGGACGGCGAACTTGCTCCGATCGTCTCGACGGGCGCCCGGACTCCCGCGCAAGCCGCGCATCTGGCAACCGATCTTGCCCGCCTGATGGACTTGGTCGAGACCGAGGACCGATCACTGGACGGTCTCGCCGAACTGGTCCCCGACGACTTTTCCGAACATTGGCAGCGCACGATCGATTTCCTCGAAATCGTGACGCAATACTGGCCTGCGCACCTCAGCGAGCAAAAGCTGCTCTCGCCGGTGCAGAGGCGCAACCGGCTGATCCGCGCCGAAGCCGAACGGCTCGCGGGTACTATGCCGACCGATCCCGTGATCATTGCCGGTGTCACCGGATCGGTTCCAGCCACCGTCGATCTCATGCGTGCCGTCGCCGCGTTGCCGGCGGGCGCGATCGTCATCCCCGATCTCGACCGCACGCTCGATGAGGCGAGTTGGCTGCAAGTCGGCGCGCATCCTGAGCACCCGCAGCATGGCCTCGCAAAGCTTCTTGGATCGCTCGGCGTTGCGCGGGCAGAGGTGTCGGAGGTCGCGGGCCCATTGCCGGCGACACACGCCCGCGCTCGCACCACCTTCCTGAGCGAAGCGATGCGGCCTGCCGGCGCCACAGGCAATTGGGAGACCTTCATCGCCAACGCCGACCGCAGCGCCATCCGGGAGTCGCTTGCGGGCGTCACGCGCATCGATGCCCCGAGCGCCGCCGACGAGGCCGAAGCGATTGCGCTGATGATGCGCGAAGCGCTGGAAACACCGGGCCGCACGGCCGCGCTCGTATCACCGGACCGTCTGCTCGCACGCCGCGTCGCGATCCGCCTCGAAAGCTGGGGCATCACGGTCGACGATTCCGCCGGTCGTCCGCTGGCCAAAACGCCCCCTGGCGCTTTCCTCGACCTGATCGCGGCGGCGGTTGCAAGTCGCTTCGCGCCCGCCGACGTCATGGCGCTGCTGAAGCATCCGCTCACCCGCCTCGGCCTTGGCGTCCGGGATGCGCGCCGCTCCGCCCGCTCGCTCGAACTCGGCGCGCTGCGCACGATCTATCTTGGAGACGGTCTCGACGGACTCGAAAAAAATCTGGAACGCGCCCGGCGCGAGACCCTCGATCACGTTCGCCGCGACCGCGCGGCGCGCCGCATGTGGGATGCAGACTGGGAAAGCGCGCGCATCATCGTACAAAAACTCGGTGAGGCGATCGCACCGCTGACGTCGCTTGCCGCCGAAGGAGTGCCGCGTCCGCTGCACGTCTTCGCCGCCGCCCACCGTGCCGCCGCCGACGCTATTGCGCGCACGGCCGACGACGCGCAACCTTCGCGGCTCTGGGATGGCGAAGCCGGTGAAACCGCCGACCAGCTCCTCGATGCGCTCGATAATGCCCACGTGTCGGCGCCCGAGATCGAGCCCGACGATTATCCCGACTTCTACCGGACGCTGACGACGGGCGTGACGGTCAGGCCGCGCGTTGCGGTCCACCCGCGCCTGTCGATCTGGGGGCCCTATGAAGCGCGCCTCCAGCAACCGGATCTCGTCATCCTCGGTTCGCTCAACGAGGGCACGTGGCCGGCCGCCGCCGATCCTGGCGCGTGGCTCAACCGACCGATGCGCGCGAAGCTCGGCCTGCCGGCGCCCGAAGATGCGATCGGGCGTGCCGCGCTCGACGTCACCGGGCTGTTCGGTGCGCGCGAGGTGGTCCTGACGCGTGCAGGTCGCATCGACGGCGCACCGACGGTGCCGTCGCGGTGGCTGATGCGGATCGACGCGCTGCTCGGCGGCATGGGGTTGTCCGACGCCCTGCGGCCGACGCAACCTTGGCTCGGCTGGGCGCGCGCCCGCGACCGCATCGACGGCCCACCTGCGCCGGTGCGACCACGTCGGCTGAGCGTTTCCGACATCGAACTGTGGATCAAGAATCCCTACGGGCTCTACGCCCGCCATATCCTCGGCCTCGAGGCGCTGTCGCCGCTCGGTGCTGCACCGGGTCCGCGCGAAAAGGGCATCATCATTCACGATGCGCTGTCGCGGTTCACGCGCGCCCACGAGAAGGCGTTACCCGCGGATATCGCCGGGACACTCATGGATGCGGCCGATGAGGCACTCGCCGACTATGCCGCCAACGCACGCGTGCGTGCCTTCTGGCGTCCGCGCATCGCCCGCTTTGCTGCTTGGTTCGCGGCGACCGAGCCGGTCCGGCGCAAGGGGATCTCACAGATCGTCACCGAAGTTTCCGGCAGCCGCATCCTCGAAGCGCCCCGCGGACCATTCACGCTGCGCGCCCGCGCCGATCGGATCGATGTCTCGCCCGGTGGCGTCGTCATCACCGACTACAAAACCGGCGCTCCGCCGAATGATAAAGCCGTAGCCGACGGCATCGCGCCGCAGCTTCCGCTCGAAGCGGCGATCGCCGCCGAGGGCGGCTTTGCCGGAATCGCCAAAACCGCCGTGACCGGGCTCCGCTATATTCGCGCGACCGGCGGCGAACCCGCTGGCAAGGAGCATCTGATCAAGGCCGATGCGAACGAACTCGGCGCAGCCCGCATCGCCGACCTCGCCAAGCTCGTCGCCGCGTACGACGACGAGGCCCGAGCGTACACGGCGATCCGCCGCGCACGCTTCAACTACGACTACGATGACTTCGCTCATCTCGCGCGCGTTGCGGAGTGGAGCGGCGGTGATGACGGTGGTGACGATCCCGAGATTGGCGGGGGAGCGCAATGACCCATTCGCGCACCGTCAGCCTCCAAGACCTCATCGACGCCACCACGCGGGCGCAACGCCGCGCCGCCGACCCGACTGCGTCGGCCTGGGTTTCCGCCAATGCCGGTACTGGCAAAACCCATGTGCTGACCTCTCGCGTTCTCCGCCTGCTCCTTGCCGGCACCAAGCCAGAGCGCATCTTGTGCTTGACCTTCACCAAGGCTGCGGCGGCGGAGATGTCGACGCGCGTGTTCGATCGTCTCGCGACGTGGACCGGTGTACCGCAACCAAAGCTGCAGAAGTCCTTGGCCGACCTGCTCGGTCGCGATCCGACGCCCGCCGAAATGGCGCGCGCGCGTGCGCTCTTCGCCCAGGCCATCGAGACGCCCGGCGGCCTCAAAGTGCAGACGATCCACGCATTCTGCGAGCGGCTGCTGCAGCGCTTTCCGCTCGAAGC
>LNEA01000662.1 GCA_001464855.1 Rhizobiales bacterium Ga0077530 | reverse complement strand
AGGCCGACGCGGGGGCGCTCGATCTTGAAGTGGGCCCGCGCCATGGCGGCACCCATCAGCGCGAATTCGGTGAGCTGGCGCGCCGAGGCGCCGATGTTAGCGCCGACGTCCAGTACGATGCACTCACGCTTGATCGTTGGCCAGAACGCGGCGATGGCCGGCCGCTCGATGTCGGCCATGGGGCGCAGCACCAGCTTTGACATCGCCATCAAGGCACCGGTATTACCGGCCGACACTGCGGCATGGGCCGCACCCGCTTTGACGCGGTCGAGGGCGTGCCACATGCTCGTGCCCTTGCCACGGCGGACCGCCTGGCTCGGCTTGTCGTCCATGGAGATGAACGTCTCGGTGTGCTCGACCGCCGACGCCGCGGCAAGGCGGGGGTGCGCCTGGAACGCGGGCTCTATGCGTTTGCGGTCGCCGCAGAAAATAAAGCGGATGGCGGGATGGATTTCCAGCGCCATGGCGGCCCCAGGTACGACGACCGGCACTCCATGGTCGCCTCCCATCGCATCGATCGCGATTGTGCGAGGCTCGGGCATATGAGTCTTACTGATCTCGGGAGGACGGCGAAGTTGCTACGCGCCGGCGTGCCTGCATCCCCTCAGACACGCTAGTGAAAGAATCGCGATCAACCCCCTGCGCTGACGGCGCCCGAACATAGCCTTTTGCGGCGCTGACACAACCTGATTTTGCCCCGCGGTACATCGCAACGCTGGGGTGCCGAACCGAAGCCTCGGATCAGGGCGCACCTGCGATCGCCGCTCGCGTTGGTTCCGCAAATCATGGTATGTCCCATGAGAACGAAGGTGCAACGAAACGAAGGGCCGCAGATGGCGGGGGGCACCCGATGAGCGAGGTCGACGGCAATCGGCTGATCTCGAGCGTCCGCAAGGATGCCGACGCGTTCGAGGCGACGATCCGCCCGCAGTCGCTCGACGAGTTCATCGGGCAGGAGGGCGCGCGCGCCAATCTCCGGGTTTTCATCCAGGCCGCCAAGGGCCGCGGCGATGCGCTCGACCACGTGCTGTTTGCCGGCCCCCCGGGGCTCGGCAAGACCACGCTCGCGCAGATCATGGCCAAGGAGATGGGAGTCGGATTCCGCGCCACGTCTGGTCCGGTGATCGCGAAGGCGGGCGATCTTGCGGCGCTGCTCACCAATCTCGAGGAACGGGATGTCCTGTTCATCGACGAAATCCATCGATTGAGCCCGGCGATCGAGGAAATCCTCTATCCGGCGATGGAGGACTACCAGCTCGACCTGATCATCGGAGAGGGGCCGGCCGCGCGCTCGGTCAAGATCGACCTTGCAAAGTTCACCCTGGTCGGAGCGACCACGCGTGCGGGCTTGCTCACCAATCCGTTGCGGGACCGGTTCGGCATTCCGATCCGGCTGAATTTCTACACGATCGACGAGCTGGAACTGGTCGTGAGCCGCGGTGCTCGGGTGCTCGGCGCGCGCATGTCGAGTGATGGTGCCCGCGAGATCGCGCGGCGGTCGCGCGGTACACCCCGCATCGCCGGTCGCCTGCTTCGCCGGGTTCGCGATTTTGCCGCCGTGGACCGCGTCGACATCATTGACGCTGCCGCTGCGGATCGTGCCCTGCTGATGCTCGAAGTCGACAACGAAGGCCTCGATTCGCTCGATCATCGTTATCTCAACTGCATTGCCAAGAACTACGACGGCGGCCCGGTGGGGATCGAGACCATTTCCGCCGCGCTTTCCGAGCCACGCGACGCCCTCGAGGAGGTGGTGGAGCCGTTCCTGCTTCAACAGGGGTTCATCGGACGGACACCGCGGGGCCGCGTTCTCACGTTACGAGCCTACCGTCACATGGGGCTGACCGGGCCGTCGCGTATGTCGTCGCCGCAGATCGGGCTCTTCGAGGCCCAGGACGATGACGATACTGCGGCATCGGGTGGCGGCTGACGTGATTGATCCGATCGCGTCGTTCCCGACGCTGTAGCCGACGAGGCAATCTACTGAATGCTTGACCGACGCGCACTGCTCAAGGGAATAGCCGCGCTCGGCTTCACCATGGCCAGCTTCGGAGCCTATGCCGTCGGCATCGAGCCGAGGCGCCACAAGGTCACGCGATATCGGCCGCGATTGCCCAACTGGCCGCAAAGCCTGCGACTGCGGATCGCGGTGATCGCGGATGTCCACGCCTGCGAGCCGTGGATGAACCTGGACCGCATCGGTCATATTGTCGCCGATACAAACTCACTCGCGCCCGATCTCGTCTTCCTGCTCGGCGACTACATGGCGCATCATCGCTTTGTCAGCCGCCCGATCCCGGCATCCGATTGGGCAAAGGCGCTGGCTGAGTTCAAGGCGCCGCTCGGCATTCACGCGATCCTGGGCAATCACGACTGGTGGGACGACCCGGACGCGCAAAGGCTAGGGCACGGGCCAGTTCGTGCGCGCCGTGCGCTCGAAGCGGTTGGCATTCCGGTCTACGAAAACGATGCGCGTCGGCTGACCAAGGACGGTCAGGCCTTCTGGCTTGCCGGGCTCGGCGATCAATTGGCCTTTCAGCGCGGGGTGCGTGGAGCCAAGCGACGCTTGAACTGGAGCCGAGGCGTCGATGACCTTCCCGGCACCCTGGCGCAGATCGACGACCATGCTCCGGTAATCCTGATGATGCACGAGCCGGATGCCTTCCCGTCGGTGCCGGCGCGCGTCGCTCTCACGCTGGCAGGGCATACCCATGGCGGCCAGGTGGCCATCGGAGGATTCGCGCCGATCGTGCCGTCCCGATATGGGCGGCGCTTTGCCTATGGCCATATCGTCGAGGAATGGCGCCATTTGATCGTCTCGGGCGGACTTGGATGCAGCATGGCGCCGGTGCGCTTCGGCGTGCCGCCGGAAATCGTGCTCGTCGAACTCGGGGGGACGCCATGAGCCGTGAGAGCGCGTGGCCAGACCTTGCCGGCCGGCTGGAGGTCGGCAGCGATGGCGCACGCCATCACGTTCTGCCGGCCCGCGTCTATTTTGAGGACACTGATTTCTCGGGCCTCGTCTATCACGGCAGCTATGTCCGCTGGTGCGAGCGCGGCCGATCCGACTATTTGCGCCTCATCGGCAATGAGCACCGAGCCCTATTGGAGGGCGATGCGGGTGCAGAGCCGGCGGCGTTCGTCGTGCGGCGAATGCGGCTCGAATACCTGAAGCCGGCACGGATCGACGACGTCCTCGAGATCGAGACCCGTTTGCTTGAAGCCAAGGGTGCGACATTGAACCTCGCCCAGCGGGTACTGCGAGACGGCGCGGTGCTGTTCGAGGCTGAGGTTTTGGTGGTGCTGGTGTCCATGTCCGGCAAGCCCCAACGGATACATCAACGCATCCGCGCCGGGCTGATGGGCGGATAACGCACGCAGTTTGCGGTTTGAATTGTTCAGCGACAGGTGGACACACCCGTCCGAATCCAGGCAGTTGGAGCCCTAGTTTAGTCACAAAGGAGCGTAAGAAGCGCGCTGCGGGCAAATGCATTCCATGCAGAAGATTCGCGCGGCTACGTTCGACTGAACCAGCGAATATCGGGCGCTGTTCGCGACGTGGCGAGCCGCGCATGGGTTTTTCGCAGCCAGTCTTCCGCGCATCTCCTTGTGCACATCTAGACCTCCCGCTCCAGCGAGCACGGCATGAACCCGACGGATTTGATCAAGGACAAGATCGGCGCGGTCAGCACGACCGGCGGCCACTCGTTCGTGGAATTGTTCATTCAGGCGCACATCGTCGTCCAGATCGTGATGGTCGGGCTGATTGTCGCCTCGATCTGGTCGTGGGCGATCATCGTCGAGAAAATTGTCACCTTCCGTCGTGCGCGGCGCGAGGCGGATCGGTTCGAGCAGATGTTCTGGTCGGGGCAAAGCCTCGAAGAGCTCTATGCAACTCTTGCTCGCGATCGCACTCAGTCGATGGCCGCGTTGTTTGTTGCGGCCATGCGCGAGTGGAAGCGCTCGGTCGAAGGCAATATCCGCGCCCTCGGCGGCATCCAGCTCCGCGTCGAGAAAGTGATGGATGTCACGATCAGCCGCGAGATGGAGCGGCTCGATCGTCGCCTGCTGTTTCTCGCGACGGTCGGTTCGACGGCGCCGTTCGTTGGCCTGTTCGGCACGGTGTGGGGCATCATGTCGAGCTTTCAGGCGATCGCGGTGTCCAAGAATACGAGCCTGGCTGTCGTCGCGCCCGGCATTGCGGAAGCGCTTTTCGCCACCGCGCTGGGGCTGTTGGCCGCAATTCCGGCGGTCATGGCGTATAACAAGTTCTCAGCCGATTCGGCGCGCATCTCGCAGCGCCTGGAAGCATTCGCCGACGAGTTCGCGGCGATCGTCTCACGGCAGATCGACACCCGGGCCTGATCGGCTGACAGCGGAGACCACGCAGTATGGGCGCCAGCGTCAAGACGGGATCCGGTAAGGCCGGTCGGCGCGGTCGGGCGCGCCGGCATGCACCGATGAGCGAGATCAACGTCACGCCATTCGTCGACGTCATGCTCGTGCTGTTGGTGATCTTCATGGTGACGGCGCCGCTGCTGACCGTCGGCGTGCCGCTGGATTTGCCGCAGGCTAAAGGCAAGCAGCTCGAGGCCAACAAGGAACCGATCGTCATATCGGTGAAGGCGAGCGGCGAAGTGTTCCTCGGCCAGGAAGAGCGCGCTTCGATGAAGCTCGACGAGATTGGCCCGCGCCTCACAGCGATGGCGCAGAATCGCGGCGGCCAGGACGAGCCGGTTTTCGTGCGGGGCGACAAGGCCGCCAACTACGGCGACATCGCTCGCGTGATGGGGCGCATCCGCGACGCTGGATTTCGCAAGATCTCCCTGGTGACGGAGGTCGAGGGCGGAGGCTGACGCGGTGTATGTTGGGCTTCTGGTCTCGGTGCTGATGCACGCGACGTTGTTGGGCTGGACGGTCATTTCGATCCAGTCGACGCCGGAGCTGCGGCCGCATGAAATCGAGCCGGTCGCTGTCGACATGATCACGCCGTCCGAGCTGACGCGCCTCACCAAAGGGAGCCGCGACGCCAAATTGAAAGATGCGCGGCCGAAGGACAGCCCGCAAGCCGATCCGGCGCCCAAGGAAGGGCCGCGGCCCCGTCCGGTTGCTGCGCCGCCACCACCACCGCCTCCGCCTGAGCCTCCGCAGGCGGAACCGCCCGAGCCCACGCCGCCACCGCCCCAGGTCGCTGCGGCGACGCCACCGCCACCGCCTCCCGCTGTTGAGCCGCCCAAGCCGGAGCCCGACAAGCTCGCGCTCGAGCAAAAACTCGCTGATCTCGCTCTCCAGCAGGCCGAGGAGGCGAAGCGCCAGGCCGAGACGAAAGCGAAAGCCGAGGCCGAAGCCAAGGCGGAAGCCGACGCAAAGGCGAAAGCGGAAGCTGACGCGAAGGCCAAAGCCGAGGCAGACGCCAAGGCAAAGGCGAAGGCTGAAGCGGATGCCAAGCGGATCGCCGACGCGAAGGCCAAGGCCGAACTCAAGCGCAAGCAGGACGAGAAGCGCCGCGCCGATGCCGAGCGCAAGCGGATTGCCGCCGAGAAGGAGAAGGCCAAGTTCAGCGCTGACCGGCTCTCGGCGCTACTCGATAAATCACCCGATCCGCGCGCACCGGCGCCGGCCGCGCCGGAAACGAAATCGGATTCGCGCGCCAAAGGCCCCGTCCTCGGCGCGCCGGAAGGTCGCGATACTGTTTTGTCCGCAAGCGCGCGCGCCATGCTGGGGCAACTCATGCGCGAATCGGTCAAGCGGTGCTGGAACATCAATGCCGGGCTCGACGGCATCGACAAAATCGCCGTGCGGATCGAGATCCGGCTGAACCGCAATGGCGCGCTGGCCGACAATCCCAAAATACTCAATTCCGGCAGCGGTCCACTGTTCCGCGACATGGCGGACAGCGCACTCCGCGCGATCGTTGCCTGCGCGCCCTATGCGCTGCCACCCGATATGTACGAGGGGGGCTGGGACCATATGATCATGAACTTCGATCCCAGCCAGATGTTCTAGCATCGTCCCGCCGAAGGCCCGCAGGTTTGGGATAAGCGAGTGCCGAAGATTTGCGCGCGGCTGCGCCTTGTGCTCATGCTGAGCGATGTGGGTCTGACGTACTGAGTCTCGATATAACGGTGCGGGAGAGCGCAATGGCGGCGACGGGCAAACGCGAATCCTGGTCGGAACCGGGCGCCGGTGCCGTGGCGACCTCGCTTCCCCGCGACGAAATCTCCGAATTTCACCTCCGCGATGAAGCGCGTCTCGTCGGCGGCCTGATCGAGCGTGCGGTCTACACTGCCGACGAACGCCGCCGGATCGCAGTTTTGGCGGAGCGGCTCGTCGGGACGGCGCGCGCCGGCCGTGCCAAGCATGGTGGCCTCGACGCCTTCATGCATGAGTACGGTTTGACGTCCGAAGAGGGTGTCACGCTGCTGTGCCTTGCCGAGGCACTGTTGCGTATTCCGGATGCCGACACCGCGGACGCCCTGATCGACGAGCGCGTCGGCAGCGGTCATTGGGAGCGCCACCTCGGTCATTCGGATTCTCTGCTCGTGAACGCGTCGACGTGGGGGTTGATGCTGACCGGGCGTATCGTCCGCCTCGGTCGCGCGCCGGGCTCGGGTCCCGGTGCCGTCCTCAAGCGTCTCGTTGCGCGCTCGGGCGAGCCGGTCATACGCCAGGCGCTACGGCAAGCTGTGCGCATTCTCGGCGACCAGTTCGTGCTCGGTCGAACGATCGAGGCGGCGATCGCGAACGCCTGGGCGTGCGAGCAGAAGGGCTACACCGTTTCCTATGACATGCTCGGCGAGGCCGCGCGCACCGAGCGCGACGCCGAGCGGTATCAGGAGCGCTACGCGAACGCGATCGAGGCCGTCGGAAAGGCAGCCGGGCCGCTCAATGCGACGAGCGCGGAAGCGCTGATGCTGCGGCCGAGCATATCGATCAAGCTCTCGGCGCTCCATCCGCGCTTCGAGCCCGGCAAGGAGATGCGTCTCGTTGCCGAGCTGGTGCCGGGCCTGCTGGAACTCACCAAGCTGGCGCGCGCGCGCGGTCTTGGAGTCACCATCGACGCCGAGGAACAGGACCGGCTCGATCCGCTGCTGATGATTTTCGAGCGGTTGATGCGGGCGCCGGAACTGAGCCAGTGGTCGGGCCTCGGCATTGCCGTGCAGGCGTACGGCAAGCGCGCCATCCCGGTGCTGCGCTGGCTCAAGCGGCTCGGCGATGAAACCAACCGCAAAATTCCGGTGCGCCTCGTCAAGGGCGCCTACTGGGACACCGAGATCAAGCTCGCGCAGGAGCGCGGTCTGTCTGGGTATCCCGTCTTCACCGCGAAGACGCACACCGATGTGTCGTATCTCGCGTGCATGCGTTTTCTACTCAGTGATACGCGCACATTCTATCCGCAATTCGCGACCCACAATGCTCACACCGTCGCTGCGGCGCATGTCGCCGGCTCGGCGCTGCCGTTCGAGATGCAGCGCCTGCACGGCATGGGCGAAGCGCTCTATGAGGACGTCGTCAGCAAGTCGGGCCTCGCGCGGCGCTGCCGGATCTATGCGCCCGTCGGCGCTCACGAGGATCTGCTCGCGTATCTGGTTCGCCGATTGCTCGAGAACGGTGCCAATACCTCGTTCGTCAACCGGCTCGCCGACGACGACACGCCTGCTGCTTCCATCGTGCGCGATCCGATCGAGGAGACCGAGGCGCTGTGGCAGTCGGGCGGCATCGCGGCATCGTTGACCATCCCACTGCCGGCGGCGATCCTCGGTCCAGATCGGCGCAACAGTGCCGGTGTCGCACTCGCCGAGCCCATGACCCGCGCGGGGCTGATGAGCGAGATCAACGCTGAGATTGCCACCGATTTCGCGGTCGGTCCCATCATCGATGGAAAGGCCATCAGCGGTGGCGATGCGGCGCGGCTGGTGCTGTGTCCGCATGATCGGCGTCGGCGGCTCGGCATTGTGCTGGAAGCAACGCCGGAGCAGGTCGAGCGCGCGATCGTCAGTGCCGGCAAGGCCGGACATCGCTGGGATCGTCTTGGCGGTGAGGTGCGAGCCGTCCTTCTCGACAAGGCCGCCGATGGGCTGGAGCGGGATCGCGCGCGATTGATGGGTGTCATCATCCGCGAGGCGGGCAAGACGCTTGACGCTGCGCTGTCGGAAGTGCGCGAGGCCGTGGATTTCCTGCGCTACTACGCCAATCAGGCGCGACGCCAGTTCGCCGGTCCCATGGCGCTTCCCGGCCCGACCGGCGAGCGCAATACGCTGACCTTGCGCGGACGCGGCATCTTTGGCTGCATCTCGCCGTGGAATTTCCCGCTCGCGATCTTTGTCGGGCAAGTCGGCGCAGCGCTTGCTGCGGGCAACGCGGTGATCGCCAAACCCGCCGAACAAACACCGATCACGGCATTCCTTGCCGTCGAGCTGATGCACGCCGCGGGCATTCCCGGCGAGGTGCTGCAGCTCGTGCCGGGAGACGGATCGATCGGCGCCATGCTGTCGAAGGATCCGCGCATCGGCGGCATTGCATTTACCGGATCGAACGCGACCGGATGGGCGATCCAGGCGGCACTCGCCGACCGACGCGGCGCGCTCGTCCCGTTCATCGCCGAGACCGGCGGCATCAACGCCATGATCGCCGACAGCAGCGCGCTTGCCGAGCAGGTGGTGCGTGATGCTGTGCGGTCGGCATTCGACTCCGCGGGCCAGCGTTGTTCGGCGGCGCGCGTGCTGTTCCTCCAGGAGGATATCGCGGATCACGTCACGGACATGCTGACCGGCGCGATTGCGGAACTTCAAGTCGGCGATCCGCTCGATTATGCGACCGACATCGGCCCGGTGATCGACGAAGATTCCCAGACCATGCTCGAAGCGCACAAGCTCGATATGCGCCGGCGGGCGCGTGAGCTCATCGATCCGGAGCAACCCGCCGCCTGCCGCGTCGGCACGTTCGTCGCGCCGGCTGCATTCGAGGTCGAGCGATTGGGCATCGTCGAGCGCGAGGTCTTTGGCCCGATCCTGCATGTCGTGCGCTTCTCAGGCGGGCACCTCGACAAGGTCGTCGCGGCGCTCAATGAGACCGGATACGGCCTGACGCTCGGTCTGCACAGCCGTATCGGCGCTGTCGCTGACTACGTTGCGGAGCACGCCAAGGTCGGCAATCTCTACGTCAATCGCAACCAGATCGGCGCCGTCGTTGGCGTCCAGCCTTTCGGCGGCGAAGGGCTCTCCGGTTCCGGGCCCAAAGCCGGCGGTCCGCACTACCTTCCCCGCTTCGCAACCGAGCGCGTGCGCTCGACCGACATCACCGCAACGGGCGGCAACGTGGAGCTGCTCGGGCTCGCGGCAGACAAGAAACCCGCCGAGCGAAACTGAGCCGACTACGCCGCGTTGGTGACCGCGATCAGCGTATCGAGGGCGGCACGGGCGGCGCCAGACTCGATCGAATGTGTGGCCAGCGCAACACCGTCGGTGAGAGTCGTGGCCTTGCCGCCGACGATCAGTGCCGCCGCCGTATTGAGTAGCACGATGTCGCGGAACGGGCCCTTCTTGCCGGCCAGCAGATCGCGGATCGCGGCGGCGTTGGTTGCAGCATCGCCGCCCTTCAGATCGGTGAGCTTGGCCGGTGGCAGGCCGGCATCTGCTGGCGTGACTTCGAACACGGTGATGCGGCCGTCCTTGAGTTCGGCGACGTCGGTTGATCCGGTCGTGGTGAGTTCGTCGAGCCCGTCGTGGCCGTGCACCACCCACACATGTTCCGCGCCGAGGTTCTTCAGCACATGCGCAATCGGCTCGACCCATTCGCGCGAAAACACGCCGACAATCTGCCTCGTGACACCGGCCGGGTTCGAGATCGGTCCGAGCAGGTTGAAGATCGTGCGGATGCCAAGCTCGGCCCGGATCGGCGCCCAGTGCTTCATCGCCGGATGGTGCATGGGCGCCCACATGAAGCCGACGCCGGCGGTGGCGATCGACTTCGCGACCGCGTCTGCACCGATGTCGAGTTTGACGCCGAGCGCGCCGAGCACATCCGAGGCGCCCGCCAATGAGGATACGGATCGGTTGCCGTGCTTGGCGATCTTCAGGCCGGCGCCGGCCGCGACGAGGCACGAGCAGGTCGATACGTTGAAGGTGCCGACGCCATCGCCGCCGGTGCCGACGATGTCGACCGAGCCTTCGGGCGCCACGACACGGTTCATCTTCGACCGCATCATCTGCGCCGCGCCTGTGATTTCCTCGACGGTTTCGCCGCGCACGCGCAGCGCCATCAGGAAGGCGCCCATCTGCGCTGGCGACGCGTGACCGTCCGTCATGATTTCCAGCGCCAAGCGGATTTCATCCGTGCCGAGCGTCGCGCCGCCCGAAACTTTCTGGATCAGGCGTTTGAGCTCGGCAGCGGGCATGGCAGAGGGATCCGGGACTGGTCGATGATGGGGCGAAGAGATCCGTCAGGCGGCCACGCGCGCCGCTTTGGTATTGCGGGTGAGTGGCGAGAAACCTGCGATGCGGAGGAAATTCGCGAGGATTTCGTGGCCGTATTCCGACGCGATGCTCTCGGGATGAAACTGCACGCCGTGGATCGGGTGCGTATGGTGCTGCAGGCCCATGATGATGCCGTCCGCCGTTTCGGCCGTGATTTCGAGATCGGCCGGAAGGCTCGCGCGCTCGACCGTCAGCGAATGATAGCGCGTCACCTCGAAACGCTTGGGCACGCCAGCGAACAGGCCTTTGCCGGTGTTCTCGATGGTCGACAGCTTACCGTGCATGAGCGTCGGCGCGCGGATGACCTTGCCGCCGTAGACCTGCCCGATCGCCTGATGGCCGAGGCAGACACCGAGCAGCGGGATCGTGGGGCCAGCCTTCTCGATCAACTCGAGGCAGATGCCGGCCTCGTTGGGCGTGCAGGGGCCGGGCGAAAGCACGATCGCCTGTGGCGCCATCGCGATCGCCTCGGAAACGGTGATCTTGTCGTTGCGCACGACTTCGCAGGCAGCGCCCAGCTCGCCCAGGAAGTGGACGAGATTGTAGGTGAAGCTGTCGTAGTTATCGATGAGGAGAAGCATAACGATTGCATAAACTTGCGGCCGGCTAGCGTCAAGGCGGGAGCGCGCTCAGGCGCCCGTGAACACCGCTTTGACGAAGTCACGGTAAAGCAGGATCTGGCGCGGCATCACCATCGGATCTCGCAGCACCCTCGACAGGATAATGCCGCCGTCGGCCACTGCCGACAGCATGTCCGCGAGGTCGTCGAGATCGACGGCGATGCGTGGCGGGTAGCGCTCGGCGATCATGTCGAGACGGGTGCGGAACCGCTTCCGCCAGAGCAGCACGGACTGTGCGTTGAGGTCGCGCACCTGCTGGTCGAACAGGCGATCCTGATAGCAATAGGCGGCGATCAGACAACCCGGATGGCCATTCGGGAGATCGGCGACCAGCTCCGCGAGCATCTTCAGGCCGACCAGGAAGCCATGGAGCGGGTCGTCGTTGAGTTCGTCGGCGCGCCCGAACAGGACATCGAACATCTCGTTTTCGCGATCGATGTAGCGGGTCAGCAATGCGCGCGCGAGCTCGGTCTTGTCGCGGAAATGGTAGAAAAATCCGCTTTTGGTAATGCCGGCGGCGGCGATCAGCTCGTCGATCGACGTGGCGTCGAAGCCCTTCTCGAGCACGGATGATTCAGCGAACTCGAGAAGGCGCTCACGCGTGTCGCCCTTGCGCTTGGGGGCTGGAGACGGCATGGCGAACTGTACCTGTGGTCAAGTTGAGGGTGTCGCGGCGACCGCCGCTGAGCCCGATAATGCGATCAAATCGTACTTAAGATGCGGACGCGTAACACGAATTCAATCTCTCGCGCAACTGTACCACGCGGTTTCTAGCGGGTACGGCGCCAGCCCAATAGTACTCCGCTCGTCCGGCGCCGCAGAGTACAGCCCGGTCATCAAACCAAAAATCAGAGTTGGAGATCATCATGAGCAAATATCGCAAATCATTGCCGCAGCTCGGATCGCAGTTGTTCCTCACCGACGGTGGACTCGAGACGACGCTGATCTTTCACAACGGCATGGAGCTGCCGCATTTTGCCTCGTTCGACCTGCTGCGGACCGCCGAGGGAGATGGCGCGGAAGGCTGGATTGGGCTTCGTTCTGGAGGCTCCGACCTGGCGCGCCAATCCCGATTGGGCTGCCAAGATGGGGTACACGCGGGAGGCGCTGGCGGCGGTCAATCGCGAGGGCATCGATCTCATGGCGGAGCTGCGCCTTGCGTTCGAGACCCACGAGACCCCGATGGTGATCAGCGGCAACATCGGCCCGCGCGGAGACGGCTACGTCGCAGCAGCCGAGATGTCGCCTGAAGAAGCGGCCGAATACCACGACGATCAGGTTGCGGTCTTTGCCGACAGCGACGCCGACATGGTGGCCGCGTTCACGATGACCAATATCAACGAGGCGCTCGGCGTCGTCATGGCCGCGCAGCGTCATCGGATGCCCGTGGCGATTTCATTCACGCTCGAGACCGACGGCCGGTTGCCGAGCGGTCACAGTCTCCAGGAGGCCATCGAGACGGTCGATGCGGCGACGGGAAAAGGGCCGGCCTACTACATGATCAATTGCGCGCACCCGACCCACTTCGAAGGGACGCTCGCACGCGGCGGCGAATGGACCGATCGAATTCGCGGCATTCGTGCCAATGCCTCGAAGCGCAGTCACGCGGAACTCGACAGCGCGCCCGATCTTGATGCCGGCAATCCGGAGGAACTCGGCGGCCAGTACCGCGATCTGCTGCGCGCGTTCCCGCAGATGCGCGTCCTCGGTGGCTGCTGCGGCACCGATCATCGCCACGTCGCACACATCACCGCGTCCTGTACGGGCGGAACGGCGGTGGCGGCGTGAGTTGGTGAAGCGTCGTTGGCGGTCGCTACCGATCAAGCCGCGGCCGCCATCAACATCTTCGGCGTGGCGAAATGGGTGAGCCGACCCTTGCCGGGAGCCACATCGGCCCAGGACTTGGCATCGAACGTCATCACCACCACGCCAGCCGTCGGAAGCTTGTCCGAAATGGCTCCGATCTGCTCGGGATCGCCCTCGCCGATCAACTCGACCGCCAGGATCTGCAGGCCCGGATTGTGGCCGACGATCATCACGTGCTTGGTCGTGCGAGGCGCCTTCCGGACCCGTTCCAGAAGAAGGATCGGGTCGGCGAGATAGAGCGCGTCTTCATACTTCACTTTTGGCGCTGGTTTCATGCCGGACAGCACGAGTTCGAGCGTCTGTCGTGTGCGGACGGCGGTTGAGCACAGCACGAGTTCGGGCCGGATCCGGTGTTCGTGCATGAAGCCGGCCATCAACGGCGCCGCCGACGAACCGCGTGCATTGAGCGGCCGCTCGCGATCGTCGAGGCCATTCAGTTCCCAGCTCGACTTCGCGTGACGAAACAGCGTGAGGGTCAGCATGATGATCGCTCTCCTACGGTGGCCACGCTCAATCAGGCGCCCTCATGGTTTCGTGGCAAGGTAGCCCTTGGTCCATCGGTCGTAATCATCAGCGCGTGTCACGCGTTTGACGAGGTCGGCGGACGGAAGGCCCTTGAGGTCCTTCGGCGCGGTGCCATCGCGCAGTGCCTTGAGTGTCGTGTAGACGGCCTGGATCGCGGCCTGGATCGGCTGGTGGCCTTGCAGGCAAACGCGAACGCCGCGCGAGGCGAGATAGCCGAGGTCCGACATCTCCGGCGTCGCTGTGCCGAGGATGATCGGAATTTTGATCGCCGGTGCGATCGCATCAAGCTCCGCGCGCGACTTGACGCCGACGAGGAAGATGGCGTCGACGCCGGCCTTCTCGTAAGCCTGCGCGCGTTTGATGGCATCCTCGATGCCGGTGATCATCGGCGCGCTGGTGCGGCCCGCGATGCACAGATCGGGATCGCGGCGCGCGGCGAGCGCGGCTTTCATCTTGCCGATGCCTTCCTCGATGCTGAGGATTTGCGGCTTTTCCGTCGTGCCGAACGGTTGCGGCAGTGCGGTGTCCTCGATCGACATGCCGCTGACACCGGCCGTCTCCAG
>LNEA01000661.1 GCA_001464855.1 Rhizobiales bacterium Ga0077530 | reverse complement strand
CTCGCGATGCCCGAGACGTCGATCGGCCTCATTCCCGATGTGGGCGGCACGTGGCTGCTCGCCAATGCGCCGAGCGCATTCGGCGCCTATCTCGGCCTCACCGGCGAGCGGATGCGCGGCGCCGGCACGATCTTCTCGCGCTTTGCTGATGTGTTCGTGCCGTCTGCGAAACTCGACGCGTTGCGGAGCGCGCTCTGTGCGGCGACGGCGAACAGCGTACGCGACGTCATCGCAAATTTTGCCGAACCCGCGCCGCATTCGAACCTCGCTGACCGCGCCGACATCGTCTCGCGCACGTTTTCGCACGCGACAGTGCCGGCGATCCTCGACGCGCTCTCTCGCGAGACCGACGAGTGGGCCGCCAAGACCCAAGCCGCCCTCCTCGAACGCTCGCCACGGGCGCTCGCCGCCACGCTTGCGGCAATCCGCGGCGCTCGGAGTTTCGGATCGCTCGAAGCGGCCCTCAACGTCGAGCTCCGGTTGTGCCTCCACTTGTTCGAGGACGGCGAGTTCAGCGAGGGCGTTCGCGCGCTCTTGATCGACAAGGACAAGTCCCCGCGCTGGCGCCCGCCGACGATCGCAGAGGTCACGGACGCGATGATCGAGCCGCTGTTTGCACCGCTTCCTGCCGACCAGGAGCTGGGCTTGCGGCCCCCCGCGTGATGGTGCACGTTCGGCTGCAAGCCTGAAAGCGATGGCCCCGCCGTCGCGGACGACGCGCCGGGCCGCATGAGCACACCTCGGAGGAATCGTATGCCTGAGCCCCAACGTCGTGGCCCGCTGGCCGGGATGCGCGTGATCGACCTCGCCCACGTCATGGCCGGCCCGACCTGCGCGCGGATGCTCGCCGACATGGGCGCCGACGTCGTCAAGGTCGAAAAGGCCGATGGCGGTGACGACACGCGTCGGATGCTGCCGCCCGACATCAAGGGTGAGCCGGCGGCCTACATGATGATGAACCGCAACAAACGCGGCATCGTGCTCGACCTGAAGAAACCGGCGGGCCGCGAAGCGCTGAAGCGACTACTCAAGACCGCCGACGCGCTGATCGAAAATTATCGCCACGACACGCTCGACAAGCTCGGCCTCGGCTACGAAGACCTCAAGGCGATCAACCCCGGCCTGATCTATTGCGCGCTCTCTGGCTTCGGTCGCACAGGACCGTTCGCGACGCAGGGCGGCTACGACCTGATCGCGCAGGGCATGTCGGGCCTGATGTCGATCACCGGCGAAGGTCCGGGACGGCCGCCGGTCAAAATCGGCTCGCCCGCGTGCGACATCACCGCCGGCATCATCGGCGCGATGGCGGTGTGCGCGGCCTATGCCCACAAGCTGAAGACCGGCGAAGGGCAGTTCGTCGACACGTCGCTGTTCGAGGCCGGTATCACGCTGACCTACTGGCAGTCGGCGATCTGCCTCGCGACGGGGCAATCGCCGGGCCCGATGGGCTCGCGCCATCCGCTCAACGGCCCCTATCAGGCATTCGAGACCAGCGACGGCTACATCAACGTCGGCGCGTCGAACCAGAAGATGTATCCGATGCTGTGCGAAGTACTCGGCTGCCCTGAGCTCGGCCGAGATCCGCGCTTTATCACCGGTCGCGACCGCATGGGCAATCTCGATGAGCTGATCGACCTGCTCAACGCCCGCTTCCGCCAGCGCACCACCGCGCAATGGCTGGAGCGCCTGGAAGCCGCCGGCATTCCTTCCGGCCCGGTGCTCTCGATCGGCGACATGCTGAAGCATCCTCAAACCGTGGCGCGCGATATGGTGGTGGCGGTCGACCATCCAATCGCCGGACGCGTCGAGACCATCGGCGTGCCGGCGAAATTCTCTGCCACGCCCGCCGAAGTCTCCCTGCCGGCGCCGCTGTTCGGCCAGCACACGCGCGAAGTCTTGACCGAGGCGGGCTTCACGTCCGCCGAGATCGAAGCGCTGTTCGCCGAGGGCGCCGCCAAGGAGACGCTGCTGCCGAAAGCTGCCGGCTAACAGCGCACGCATACTCCAATCGTTTGCACTCAGGAGGCTTCGATCATGCCGACCAATCGCCAGGTTCTCCTCGCCAAGCGGCCCGCGCCCGGCCTTGTGACACCGGATACCTTCACCGTGAAGGACGCGCCGCTCGCAGAACCCGGCGAGGGCGAGATCCGGATCAAGATCGCTTACGTCTCGCTCGATCCCGCCATGCGCGGATGGATCAACGAAGGGCGTTCCTATGTGCCACCGGTCGCAATCGGCGGTGTCATGCGCTCGTTCTCGGTCGGCATCGTTGACGCCTCGCGCAATCCCGCGTTCAAGGTCGGCGACGCGGTGCAAGGGATGCTCGGTGTCCAGCAGTACGCGATCTCCAACGGCAAGGGCATCGTCAAAGTCGACACCACGCTGGCTCCGCTGGAACGCTGGGTCGGCGGGCTCGGCATGCCCGGTTGGACCGCCTACTTCGGCCTGCTCGAAGTGGGCCAGCCCAAAGCCGGCGAGACCGTCGTCGTGTCAGCCGCGTCCGGCGCCGTCGGATCGCTGGTGGGCCAGATCGCGAAAATAATGGGATGCCGCGCGGTGGGTATCGCTGGCGGCGCCGAGAAGTGCCGCTACGTCGTCGACGAACTCGGCTTCGATGCGTGCGTCGATTACAAGGCCGCCGATCTCGCGGGACAGCTCAAGGCTGCCTGTCCCGATGGCATCGACGTCGACTTCGAGAATGCCGGCGGCGAGATTTTCGATACGGTGCTGCTGCAGATGAACGTCCACGGCCGCGTCGCCCTGTGCGGCATGATCTCCGCCTACAACGCCACCAAGGCGCCCGATGGTCCGAAGAACCTGCGCGCCGTGCTGACCCAGCGCCTGCGAATGCAGGGCCTCATCGTCCTCGATTGGGCCGACCGCGTGCCCGAGGCGATCGCGCAGCTCGGCGCCTGGCACAAGGAAGGCAAACT
>LNEA01000660.1 GCA_001464855.1 Rhizobiales bacterium Ga0077530 | reverse complement strand
TGCCGCGCAACTACTGATCAGCCCAACATCGGTCCTTGTTAGGGGAGCTCACGCAAACTCATGCCGACCTTTGTCTATATGACTCGATGCGACGGCTGTGGACACTGCGTCGACATCTGTCCGTCCGACATCATGCACATCGATACGACGTATCGTCGTGCCTACAACATCGAACCCAACATGTGCTGGGAGTGCTACTCCTGCGTGAAGGCGTGCCCGCAGAACGCGATCGACGCGCGCGGTTACGCCGACTTCGCGCCGCTGGGCCATAGCGTCCGGGTGCTGCGCGAAGAGGACAAGGGCACCGTGTCGTGGAAAATCAAATTCCGCGACGGTCGCGAGAAGGACTTCGTCTCGCCGATCCGGACGACGCCGTGGGGCTCGATCAAATCGCCCCAGGACTACACGATGCCGAGCCGTGACGACGCGAAATCGCAGGATCTCGCCCACGAGCCCGAGGCGCTGAACATCGGCGGCAAGCTGCCGGCGCTGACGCCCGATCGCCTGAAAGTGGGAGTGGTCTGATGGCACTGTTTTCGCGCAGAAAGACGGTGACGGTGGATGCCGATATCCTCGTCATCGGCGGGGGCATGGCCGGCTGCGGCGCCACCTATGAATCGCGCTATTGGGGCCGCGACCTCAAAGTCGTGTGCGTCGAGAAGGCCAACATCGAGCGCAGCGGTGCCGTCGCGCAAGGTCTTTATGCGATCAACTGCTACATGGGCATGCAGTGGAACGAGAACCAGCCCGAGGACCACGTTCGCTACGCGCGCAACGATCTCATGGGCCTCGTGCGCGAGGATCTCGGCTACGATATCGCCCGCCACGTCGATTCGACCGTGCACAAGTTCGAGGAGTGGGGCCTCCCGATCATGCGCGATCCCAAGAACGGTCGCTATTTGCGCGAGGGCAAATGGCAGATCATGATTCACGGCGAGAGCTATAAACCGATCGTCGCCGAGGCTGCGCGCAAGGCCGCGACGGAAGTCTACAATCGCATCATGGTCACCCATCTTCTGATGGATCGGACCAAGGCCAACCGCGTCGCTGGAGCCGTCGGCTTCAACGTCCGCACGGGCGACTACTACGTCTTCCGCGCCAAGGCCGTGATCGTCTGCGCGGGTGGCGCATCGCACATCTTCAAGCCACGCGCTGTCGGCGAAGGCATGGGCCGCACGTGGTACGCACCATGGAGCAGCGCCTCGGCCTACGCGCTGCCGATCATGGTCGGCGCCAAAATGACCCAGATGGAGAACCGGATCGTTCTCACCCGGTTCAAGGATGGCTACGGCCCTGTCGGCGCCTACTTCCTCCATCTCAAGACGTATACCCAGAACGCCTACGAGAAAGAGTATGAGTCGACTTGGTACGAGCACACCAAATCGCTCGTCGGTGACTACATCGATCGCCATCCGGTGCCGACCTGCCTGCGGAACCACGCGTTCCTCGAGGAGGTCAAAGCCGGCCGCGGCCCGATCCGCATGGTCACCAAGGAAGCGTTCCAGGATCCGCACAAGGAAACGATCGGCTGGGAGAACTTTCTCGGCATGACGATCGGCCAGGCGGTCGTGTGGGCGTCGCAGAACATTGATCCGAAGTACACCAACCCCGAGCTGACGACGTCCGAACCCTACGTCATGGGCTCGCACGCGACGTGCTCGGGCGCCTGGGCAAGCGGCCCCTCCGACTACGCGCCCGCCGAGTACCAGTGGGGCTACAACCGCATGATGACGGTCGACGGCCTCTTCGGCGCCGGCGATACCATCGGCGGTACGGCGCACAAGTTCTCATCCGGCTCGTTCACCGAGGGACGCATCGCGGGCAAGGCCGCTGTCAACTACGTCACGGATCTCGGCCGCGATCAACCGCAGGTGAGCGAGAAGGAATACGAGGATCTGCGGCAGGTCATCTACCAGCCGCTGGAGAACTATCGCGTCGGTCGCAATGAGATCGTCGCCGGCACGGTTTCGCCGAGCTACCTCCTGCCGATCCACGGTCTGCAGCGCCTCGAGAAGATCATGGACGAGTATGTCGGCGGCATCAGCGCGCACTATACGACGAACACGCCCCTGCTCACCCGTGGCCTCGAGCTCCTCGAGATGCTGAAGCAGGATCTCGCGTACCTCGGTGCCGAAGATTTGCACCAGCTACAACGCGCCTGGGAACTTCAGCA
>LNEA01000659.1 GCA_001464855.1 Rhizobiales bacterium Ga0077530 | reverse complement strand
CGCATCATCAATATCTCCTCGGTGTCGGGCATTCTCGGCAACCCCGGACAGGGCAATTACGCAGCGTCCAAGGCCGGCATGATCGGCATGACCAAGTCGCTCGCCCGTGAGGTCGCTTCACGCGGCGTCACCGCCAACTGCATCGCGCCAGGGTTCATCGAAACGCCCATGACGGAGGCACTGAACGAGAAGCAGACCGCCACCATCAAGGAGGCGATCCCGGCCCAGGTTTTCGGCAAGCCCGAAGACATCGCGGCGGCTGCCGTCTATCTCGCGAGTACGGAAGCGCGCTACATGACCGGGCAGACGCTGCACATCAATGGGGGCATGGTGATGATCTGACGCAACGCGGATCGTACACAATCGCGGTAGGTCAGGCTCCTGCGGCCGCTGGCCAAGGGGTATGAAGTGTGTTAACGAGCCGAAAATTCGAGCCAGTGGGCTAGAGTTTGCACAGCTTTTAACCAGTCTGATGGGGCGTATTGCCGCCACGGGCTGGAATCGGTTGTAACTACGAACGGAGCGCTGTTGCCCAACGGGCCGCAGCGGGCTATGGATCGCCGGAAACGCATTGCGTTTCCACGAGTTGAAGAGCGCGAGGGAAGTGAACATGAGCGACGTCGCAGAGCGCGTAAAAAAGATTGTCGTCGAAAATCTCGGCGTCGAAGGCGAAAAAGTCGTCGAGACCGCGAGTTTCATCGACGATCTCGGTGCCGACAGTCTCGACATCGTCGAACTGGTGATGGCGTTCGAGGAAGAGTTCGGATGCGAAATTCCGGACGATGCCGCCGAGCAGATCCAGACGGTCGGTGACGCGGTGAAGTTCCTCGAAAAGAGCGCCGCGAGCACGGCGTGATCGATACGCCGGCCGTACCTTGGCCGGCAATCGGGGTGGGACGGTCGCGACGCATGATGCGGCCGTACGTTGTATTAGGGGGTGCCGCCGCGTCACGCTGGCGGCACAATGGTGGAAGCGGCGGGGCGGCCTGACCCCCGTCGGCAAACCTGGACAGGTGCCGGATGCAGAGAGTCGTCGTCACGGGGCTGGGCCTCGTAACCCCTCTCGGGTGCGGTGTCGAGCCGACATGGTCGCGCCTGCTCGAAAGCCGCAGTGGGGCACGCAGGATCACCGAATTCGAGGTCGCGGATCTCGCGGCACAGATCGCCTGTTTCATCCCACGCGGTGATGGCAGCAGCGGCAGCTTCAATCCCGACCAGTGGATGGAGCCCAAGGAACAGCGCAAGGTCGACGACTTCATCATCTACGCGATGGCGGCGGCCGAGCAGGCACTCAAGGATGCGGGCTACGAAGCGAAATCGCAGGAGCAGCAGGAGCGCACCGGCGTTCTGATCGGCTCCGGCATCGGTGGCTTGAGCGGCATCGCCGACACCGCCCTGCTGCTGAAAGAGAAGGGGCCACGCCGCGTCAGCCCGTTCTTTATTCCCGGTCGCCTGATCAATCTCGCGTCGGGCTACGTCTCGATCCGTCATGGCCTCAAGGGCCCCAACCACGCGGTCGTAACCGCCTGTTCGACCGGCGCTCACGCAATCGGCGATGCAGCGCGCATGATCATGTTCGGCGACGCCGACGTGATGGTGGCCGGCGGCGCCGAGAGCCCGATCTGCCGCATCGCGATGGCAGGCTTTGCTGCCTGCCGCGCGCTCGCGACGACCTTCAACGATCAACCGACCAAGGCGTCACGTCCGTACGACAAGGACCGCGACGGCTTCGTCATGGGCGAGGGCGCGGGCATCGTGATCCTCGAGAGCCTCGAACATGCCAAGGCGCGCGGCGCCAGGATCTATGCCGAGGTCGTCGGCTATGGCCTCACCGGCGACGCCTATCACATCACCGCGCCTTCCGAGGACGGCGATGGCGCGTATCGTTGCATGCGGGCTGCCGTGAAACGCGCCGGCATTTCCGTGGACGAGATCGACTACGTGAACGCTCACGGCACGTCGACCATGGGCGATGAAATCGAGCTCGCCGCCGTCGAGCGGCTGTTCGGCAACAGCGCTGGCAACCTCGCGATGTCATCGACGAAATCGGCGACCGGGCACCTGCTCGGCGCGGCCGGTGCGGTCGAGGCGATTTTCTCAATCCTCGCCATGCGCGACAACATTGCGCCGGCGACTTTGAATCTCGACAATCCGTCCGTCACGACGCCGATCGATCTGGTGCCGCATACGCCCAAGAAGCGGCCGATCAACACGGTGCTTTCCAATTCCTTCGGTTTCGGCGGCACCAACGCCTCCCTCGTTATGCGTCGCCTCGATAGTTAGAGCGTTATCACCATCGACTTTTTGATGCCTTTGAGTACCAATCCAGAACCGATCTGGCGCACACCTGCGTTCAAGTGTCGTGCAATCGCGATCGCGGCCCGGTTTGGCCATATTTGATAGTAGCTTGAGGGGTCGCCGGCGCCGTCCCTGGCGCTCAAGCGACGCGTCGCGAGCAGGAGAGAGACAACCCCGAGCATGAGGCAGGCCCTTCCGACTCTCGATACAGCCCGCCAGCGTCTCAATGCCCTGCCGCGCAGCCCTGCGGAAGCGCTGGAGCCTGGACGGGCGCCGCGACCGCCGCGTCGGCTGCGCGAGCGGCGCGAGCCACGCCGGATGCGCGGATTTGTTCGTTTCGTCAGCGGCCTGCTGACGTTCGCGTTTCTCGGCATGTCGTTCGTGGCCGTCATGGCGCTCCTGCTGCGAGCGAACTTTACGCAGCCCGGTCCCCTCACGCATTCGGCCGTCACGGTCATCCCGCGAGGTGAAGGTGTTCAAGAAATAGCGGCGCGCCTCGAGCGCGAAGGGATCGTCTCCGACCGCCGGCTGTTCGTCGCCCAGTACCTCGCGCAAGGGTTCATGGGCGGCAAGCAGGTCACCCTTCAGGCCGGCGAGTTCGAATTCCGCAAGCAGGCGAGCCTCTCCGACGTTCTCGACACGCTGGCGCAAGGCAAGGCCGTGCTCTATCGGCTTACGATCCCCGAAGGTCTGACGAGCCAGCAGGTGGTGGCGCGGCTCAAGGCCGACGAAAACCTGACCGGCGAGGTCACCGAGATCCCACCGGAAGGCTCGCTACTTCCCGACACCTATCGCTTTTCGCGCGGCATGGCGCGCGCCGATATCCTCGAACGCATGCAATCCGATCAGCGCCGCTTCATTGCTGCGATCTGGGACAAGCGGCAGCCGGACCTGCCTTTCCAAACAATCGAGCAGGCCCTGATCCTCGCCTCGATCGTCGAGAAGGAAACCGGCCGTGCCGACGAGCGGGAACGTGTCGCCGCCGTCTTCGTCAACCGGATGCGGCGAAAAATGCGCCTCCAGTCCGATCCGACGATCGTCTACGGCATCGCCGGTGGCCAGGGCACGCTCGGCCGTCCCATCACGCGCAGCGATATCGACACGCGGACACCCTACAATACCTATCAAATCGACGGATTGCCGCCGACGCCAATCGCAAATCCGGGGCGCGCCACCATCCAGGCAACCCTCAATCCGGCGAAGACGCAGGATCTCTATTTCGTCGCCGACGGTACCGGCGGCCACACCTTCTCGACGACGCTGCGCGAGCACAACGAGGCCGTGCAGGTCTGGCGCAAGGCCGAGCGGGAAATCCGCGCGCGGCAAGCGGCGGCGGGCACCGCAGTGCAAGCGCCAACAACGAGCGACGCAGCCGATCCACCAGCGGTGACGACCGCACGCGGTGGCTCGTCGGACTCAGCATCGGGCCAGTCGGCCACCCAAGCCGGCCCTGCGGTTCCGCTGCCACAGCGCAAACCGAAGCGCTGAATTCACGCCACCGTGATGCATCCTCACGTCACTTATTTGCGTGTCCTCTGCGCGACGGCGGCGACGTCACGAATTCGATACGCTATTGTCACAGTCCGATCTCGCATTGCGTGCAGATCGCGACCCGGAAACTCCCCGCACAACGTATCTGCGGGGCTGCGCTCGACGGCGGCGGCGCAGCACGATGACCGGGCGAAGAGGGAGAGTGCGTATGTCTGTTCGTTTCGATCCGACGCGGCGTGACATCATCGCGGGATCGGTTGCGGCGCTCGG
>LNEA01000658.1 GCA_001464855.1 Rhizobiales bacterium Ga0077530 | reverse complement strand
GCCTGAACTTGCCGGCGCGCCTCGCTGTTCGACTTGACGAGACCCGCGGTGACGAACGCCGCGAGCACGCCGAGTTCGTTTTCGACGTCGGACATCGGCACTTCGATGGTCGGCAGTCCCTCCGACGTCTGGCCCTGCTCGAACGTCTGCCGGGCCGTCTCGGCGGCGGCGTTGGCTTTGTCCGCGCCGTGCAGCAGCGCTGTCGCCGCCGTCGCCAGCGCCTTCTTCGCCTCGTTGATTTCGGCGCCGCCGAGTGCCGCGAGCTTGGCGATCTCGCTCATCGGCAACAGCGTGAACAATTTCAGGAAACGGACGACGTCCGCGTCCTCGGTGTTCCGCCACATTTGCCAGTAGTCGTAGACCGGAAGCTGGTTCTCGTTGAGCCACACGGCGCCGGCCGCCGTCTTGCCCATCTTGGCGCCCGACGCGGTCGTCAGCAACGGGCAGGTGAGCGCGTACAATTGATGCGTGCCCATGCGGCGACCGAGGTCGATACCCGAGACGATATTGCCCCACTGGTCGGAGCCGCCCATCTGCAGGTTGCATTTGTAGCGCCGCGCCAGCTCGACGAAGTCGTAGGACTGCAGCAGCATGTAGTTGAACTCGATGAACGACAGTTCCTGCTCCCGCTCGAGGCGCATCTTCGCCGAATCCATCGACAGCATCCGGTTGACCGAGAAGTGCCGGCCCACGTCGCGGAGGAACTCGATGTAGTTGAGAGGCGCCAGCCACTCGGCGTTGTCGGCCATGACAGCGTCGGTGCGTGCGTCGCCGAACTTCAGGAACTTCGAGAAGACAGCCTTGATACCGTCCTTGTTCGCGTCGATCTGCTCGATCGTGAGAATGCGCCGCGTTTCGTCGCGGCCGGAGGGATCGCCGACCCGCGTCGTGCCGCCGCCCATCAGCGTGATGGGTTTGCCGGCGCCACTATTCTGCAGCCAGTGCAGCATCATGATCGACAGCAGGTGGCCGATGTGCAGCGATGGGGCGGTGCAGTCGTAGCCGACGTACGACACGACATCGCCCTTCAATGCGAGCGCATCGAGCCCATTGAAATCGGAGCACTGGTGGATGAAGCCGCGCTCGGCCAGTATGTTTAGAAAGTCGGACTGGTATTGGGTCATGGTGAGGCGGCTTTCGGCTGGTGCGGCGCCGGTGGGTGTGTAAGGGGCGACAGCATCAGCGCAAATTGCACAGGAAGGCGGCGATGGGCAAGATCAGGCGTGCATTGGGGTTGATGAGCGGAACGTCGATGGATGGGATCGACATCGCGCTGATCGAGACCGACGGGGAAACAATGGTGCGCCGCGTGGCTGCTGGCGGCGTGGCCTATGAGCCAGCGTTTCGGGAGCGTCTGCGCGGGGCGCTGCGCGACGCGCTGGCTATCACGGAGCGCCACGAGCGGCCCGGCGACTTGGCGGCCGTCGAGGCCGAACTGACCCGGCTACACGCCGACGCGGTTCTCAAATTCATCGGCGACCGGAATCGGCAGCCGTCGTCCATCGATGTGATCGGCTTTCACGGCCAGACGGTGCTGCATCGCTGGGAGCCGGATCGCCTCATCACTCCGCCTCAAGTAGATGCGTCGCCGGGGATTGCGCGATCCCCGCTCGTATTCAGGCCGACCCAAGTCGGCGGCATGCTGACCGTCCAGATCGGCGACGGGGCGGCGCTCGCGGCTGCGACCGGCATCGATGTCGTCCACGACCTGCGCGCCGCCGACTGTGCCGCTGGTGGCCAGGGCGCGCCGCTGGCGCCGATCTATCACCATGCCATGGCCGCGAAGGTTCCCGAGCGCCCGATTGCGATCGTCAACGTCGGGGGCGTCGCGAACATCACCTACATCAACAAACACGATATCGAGTTGATCGCCTTCGATACCGGACCTGGCAACGCCATGATCGACGACTGGATGATGAAGCGCACGGGCGTGCCGCGCGATGATGGTGGCGCGTTCGCCGCGAAAGGAACGGTGCAGGAGGACTATGTGTCCGCGTATCTGCGCCATAATCATTTCGCCGCGCCGGTACCGAAATCGCTCGACCGCAACGCATTCGATGTCTCGCTCGTCGATCCGCTTTCGACCGAGGACGGCGCGGCAACGCTCACGGCCTTTACCGCGGCGGCGATCGCCAAATCGCGCGAGCACCTGCCCGAGGAGCCGCAGCTCTGGGTGATCGCAGGTGGCGGACGGCGCAACCGCACCCTCATGACGATGCTCGCCGGTCATGTGCACGGAGCGGTCGTCCCCGTCGAGGTTCTTGGCTTCGACGGAGATGCTGTGGAGGCCGAGGCTTGGGCCTATCTCGCGGTGCGATCGCTCGACGGTCTGCCGATCACGTTTCCCGGCACGACCGGCGTGCCTTGCGAGATGACGGGCGGCGTGCTGAGCCGCGCGTAAAGCCGACGATTATTTCGGCGCGAACGGGTTTTTCCAACCGCGCGGTTGCGTCGTCTCGGGAAAAGCGGTCGACAGGTAATCGAGGATCTTGTCGCGCTCCTCGCCCTGCACGTCGGGCATCTTGTGTCGCTCGGTCATCCAGGTCAGCACGTCGTCCCAGCGACTGCGGCTCATGCGTTGCTGCGCGACGATCTGGAACGAGTGACAGGCCACGCAGAAATAGAACGTGTCGTCGCGATTGGGCCCGGGCGGATACTGCTCAGGCGTTTCGTCGCGCGGCTCGAAAGCGGGCGGTGTCTGTTGTGCCGTCGCCGGAAGCGCGATTGCTGCGCTTCCGACGATGATGGCCACCAAGGTCCTGAGCAACATGCGCGGTATCACCCAACGAGGACCGCGATGCGATGCAGTGGGTTGCCACCGTAACCCTGCGGGTTCCAGTTGGGTGCCGCGTGCGGCTGCATCCGTCCGTTGCTGTCGGTCGCGCGCGCCCAGATCTCGTAATAGCCATCGCCGGGCAGTTTGATCCGCGCCGTCCAGCGCTGCCAATCGAACTTGTTGCGGGGGTTGCCGAGTTCGACCTGCTGCCAGGTCGCGCCGTAGTCCGTCGACACATGCATCGCCTTGACGGTGTCGTCGCCCGCCCAAGCCGCGCCGCGCAACGCAATTTCCCGCGTGCCCGCCGGGAGCTTGGTGCCATTGGCGGGATTGGTGATGATGCCACGCACGGGCATCGATTCGAGGATCTTGAAGTTTTTCGGATCGCCTTTGCCGCCGGGCACCATGGGATTGATCGGCACCCGATAGCTGAAGCCCGTCATGCCGGCGCCGTCATGCTCCTTGTCGCGCAGCGTGATCCGGGTGAGCCACTTGTGCGACACCGATCCCGGCCAACCCGGAATGAGAAGCCGCAGCGGACCGCCGTGGATGTTCTCGAGCGGGGCGTCATTCATCGCCCAAACGAGCAGGCATTCGGGCTCCATCGCCTTCGGCAGCCTGACGCCGCGTGACAGCGTGACCTGCTTGGGATCGCCGGACAGGTGCTGATCGGCGCCGTAGTGAGCGGTATAGGTCGCGCTCGCCTTCGGTCCCGCCGCTTTGAGCACTTCGGCCAGAGAAACGCCGGTCCATTTGGCGCAACCGGCGCCGCCGTTGGTCCACTGGTTGCCGCGCGCTTGCGGGGCATAGAACGAGCGGCCGTTGCCGCCGCACTCGAGTACTGCGTAAAGCGACTTGGTGGCGAAGCGCTTTTTCAATTCGCCCAATGTGATCTTGAGAGGCGAATTGACTTCGCCATCGATCGTCAGTTCCCATGCGTCCGGCTGGGCCGCCTTCTCAGGTATCTGGCCATTATTGCGGATGAAAAACTTCGACAGCGGCGTGGTTTCGTCGTCGAGCAGATGCTCCGGCGTTTCAGCGACCAGCGGGCGCTCGCCGAGCAGGCTGAGGCCGGGATCCTTGCCCGGGAAGCTGAACGGCTGCGGCCCTTGCGCGGCTGCCGCCTCCGGCGCCTTTTTGGCGTCCTGCGCGAGAGCGGCAGGTATCAGTCCGCCGGGCATGGTCGCTGAATGCACGATGGTTCCACCAACGGCGGCGCTCATGGCGGCCAATCCGGCGCCGTTCATGAAACCGCGGCGCGAAACATCCGTACGGCGCCCGAAGATCGTCGCGTCGGCGCGCTCTGGGTCCTCCATACGGAGATCGACGATTGTGCGTTCACGCTTGTCCGACATGGCTTGCGTCTCCCTGATCGTGGCGTTTCGTTGTATTGATATGAATACATCCTGATATAATGATACACGCAGCCGCCATGCCTGCAAACCCGGCACTTGCGCTGATATCCCAGACGTGTTTGCGGCGACACGCCGCCTCGTCGAGCGGCGCTGCTCCACCGCTTTCCAGCCCAAGCACGTTGCGAATCAAGCGAAATTCGCAACAGTGCGGAAGTAGGGAATCTCTGGAGGCTGTACGATGTCCATTTTCGAAGCCATGGAGCGGTTGGCGGGTGCCGCACTGCTCGCCTTGGCACCGGCACTGAAAGTGGCGGTGCCGACGCGCCAGCGTGGCCGCGGAATGGACCTCGTGCAGATGCTGCGCCAGCGCGGTGCCGGTGACCTGGTCGACGGCTACGTCGGCGAACTGACCCGCGAGATCTGGGTTGGCGCAGAAACGCGCAGCCTGCCCCAAGAGGCACTCGAGCGACACTTCCGCGATCTTGCTGCGATCATCGCCACCTGCGACCTGTCCGACGAGGCGATCGCGGGCGCGCTGGCACCTGCGCCAGGCGGTGACCGGGCGCGGCGCATCGCTATCGATCTGTTTCTCAAGTCACGCGACGACGGCGCGCTCGAAGCGCATGGGCTGTCGGAGGACGTGGCTCTGTTTGTGCTCGAGCGCAGTTTTGCCCGCCTGCTGCGCGATCCACAGCGCATCTCGGCGCTATCGCCGCTTGTGGCGGAATTCAGCGCGACGCCGGAACCGGCAACAGACGCGACACCCCAGGTCACACCTGCGGCAGAAGCCGCGCGGCCGGCCGATGCAGCACCAGCGGCATCGCCCGCCGCGGCGCCAGCACCGGCCGCGCAATCCGCGCCGGTCGCATCCTCTTCCCCGGCGTCGAAAGCGCCCGCTGCGTCAGTGGCTGGCCCGATGGCGCCTCAGGCGGCGCCCGGGGCTGCCGCGCCACAACGTCGCGAGGCTCGCGAAACCGCTGAATTGGCGCGCATCCGTGAGAAATACGAGATTTCGGAGGTCGCTCAGTCGCGCCTCTTGGTGCTGCTCGACAGTCAGGGTGTCACCGGCGATCAGCGGCTCACTCGCTTTGAGGCTCTCTCTGCGTGGCTGCAGGAGGCGCGCGCGCAACTCATGCGCCCGACCAACGAGGACGGCGATCTGCGCAAACTCAAGACGCGCGCAGCCGAGGCCCTTGCCGCGGGTGATCTTCTGCTGGCGATGGAGACGTTGAAGCACGTCCGCCGCGCGCTCCGTGACGGGCGCCGCCGGATCGAGGCGCGGCTCGAAGATGAAGTATCCGCGCTCAAGGTGCAAATGACCGAGGAAGCCCGCGCGACCGCCCGGCTCGCCGAGTTGGCGGTGGCGCGTCGCGACTTCAGCGTGGCGGCGGATCTCTTCTTCGAAGCCGCTGACTGCCTGCCGAAAAGCGGCCGCGACGAAGTGTGGCGCTATCATCTCGCACGCGCCGATGCACTTTTCCGCAAGGCTGAAGAGGACGACGACGAAGCCGCGCTGGGAGAAGCGCTCGCGGGTTATGGCGGCGTCCTGAAACTCCTCGCCGACGGATCGAATGCGCGAGCCGCAGCGCTGGCCAATCTGGGTCTCGGCCGCGCCTTGCATCGTCAGGCCGAGAGAACGACCGGAGTCGGCCGCCTGGCGGATGCCATCGGCGCGTTCCGCAAGGCGGTTGCCCTGATCTCGGTGGACGACGCACCGGTGATGTGGGCGGAAACCCACGGTGCGCTCGCGCGCAGCCTATCGCTTTCCGGTCAGCGCGCGCGGCAATTGCCTATGCTGCGCGAAGCCGTGGACGCCTATCGGGCGGCGCTATCGGCGGCTCGCGACGAGTTGCCGACGAGTCTGCAGATCGAACTGCAGACCGGCATCGGTGCCACGCTTCTCGAGATGGCAGAATACGACAAGTCGACGGATGTGCTGGACGCGGCTGCGGCTGCTTACACGGCCGCGCTGACGCTGTTGTCGCGTGCCGAAAGCCCTGATGCCTGGGCCGACGCCAGCCTCAATCTCGGCAGTGCGCTGTTGGCCCTGTCGGACACCAACCGCGACCCGCGCCATCTCAAGGGGGCCGTTGAAGCGCTCAGTGGCGCGCTCGAAGTGCTATCGATCGAACGCAATTTGGAAGCCTGGACCACCGCCACCGTCGCGCTGGCTGATGCACTCGCCGCGCTCGCGGAGGCCGAGGCGCCAAGCGCCGATCGCCTGCGCGTGGCGATCGCCACGTATCGCCGCGTGCTCGAGGTGGTCGATCGCGCCGTAGCCCCAATTTCGTGGGCGACGGCGAGCATGAACCTCGGCTCGACACTGATCCGGCTTGGCGAGCTGGAGGACAAGCGAAACAACTGGCTGGCGGCTGCTGCGGCCATGGTGCCGGCTCTCGACGTGTTCGAAGCCGAGGGTGCGACGGCACACGCCGACCTTGCGCGTCGGACGCTCAAGCGCTTCCACGAGGAGTGGGTGGGACTGCTGGCGCCGCCGCTCTCGGGGCCTGTGGCGCCCGTCGCGACGCCCCACTTGTCCAAGGTCGGGTAAGGCCTTTCTGGGCCAGACCCTCCCGCCCCTGCGTTCGCTGGAACAAAAACCGGCCGCCGCTGTTCACCCTAAGAGCATACCCGCTATATGTGGGTGATGGAGCTTGGCTGTCTCGGCACACCTTTTGCGAGTTTTCGCGCTCCTGTCGTCGCCCCTTTCGTCTGCCCGAACCAAGGATCTCCGAATGCCTCGTATTTCGCTCCGCCAGCTTCTCGACCACGCCGCCGAGCACAGCTATGGCGTGCCTGCCTTCAACATTAACAATATGGAGCAGGCACTCGCGATCATGGAGGCGGCGGACGCGACCGATGCGCCGGTCATCATCCAGGCGAGCCGCGGCGCGCGCAGCTATGCCAACGACATCATGCTCCGCCACATGATGGATGCGGTCACGGAGATCTAT
>LNEA01000657.1 GCA_001464855.1 Rhizobiales bacterium Ga0077530 | reverse complement strand
CCCGACGATAGCAGAGGAATGGCGCCACGATGACGACCCGGCTTCCGCTTGAAGGCCTGCGCGTGCTCGACGTCAGTTCGTTCATCGCCGCGCCGGCTGCCGCGGTCATCCTTGGCGACTACGGCGCTGACGTCATTAAGGTCGAGCCGCCGGGCGAAGGCGACCCCCACCGCGGCAACATCAACCTCACGAGCTTCCCCAAAGCAGAGGTCAATTATCCCTGGCACCTCGACGCCCGCAACAAACGCTCGATCGCGCTCGATCTCAAACGCCCCGAGGCCCGCGCCGCCCTCGACCGCCTGATCGACAAAGCCGACATCCTCATCACCAACTACCCGTTTCCCGTTCGCGCGCGCCTGCGTCTCGGCTACGAGGAAGTGTCCGCTCGCAATCCACGGCTGATCTACGCGTCGTTCTCCGGATACGGCGAAGAAGGCAGCGACAAGGATCAGCCGGGATACGACAGCAACGCCTATTTCGCCCGCTCTGGCCTTCTCGATGCGATCCGCCATGAGGGACAGCCGCCGGGCTTCGCACTGCCGGCGCAAGGCGATCGGCCGTCGGCGATGGCGCTGTTGTCCGCGATCCTCCTCGCCCTCATCGATCGTGGCCGCACCGGTAAGGGCACCTGGGTCGCAAGCAATCTTCTGGCCAACGGGCTATGGTCGAACGGGGTCTACGCCCAGGCGGCGCTGGTTGGCTCATACCTCGAGAACCGGCCACCGCGCGAACGCCCGCGCTCGGCGCTTGCAAATATCTACCTGACCTCGGACGATCGCTGGCTGCAGATCAACGTCACCAACGAGACGCGCGATTGGCCAGCCATCCTGGAAATGATCGAGCGTCCCGATCTCGCGGTCGATCCACGCTTCGCCGAGCGCAAGGATCGCCACGCGAATGCACCGGTGCTACGGGAAATCCTCGACGGCATCATCGCCACCCGGCCTTTCGCGCACTGGAACCGGTTTCTGAAGGCGCGCGCTATTCCTCATTCGCGCATCAATCGGCTGCAGGACATTTCCGACGACGCCCAGGCCGTCAGCGCCCGCGCCGTTGTCGAGACAGATATTCCCGGGATGCCGCGCACGCTGGCCGCACCCTTCCAGCTCGGCCATGCTGAGCCGCGCCGCCCGGGCCCCGGCCCGACGCTTGGGCAACACACAGATGTGATTCTGCGCGAAGCGGGTCTCAGCGAGAATGAGATCGCCGCGCTGAAAGCTGGCGGAGCGGCTGCGTAATCGCGTAACGGATCTGGAGGTGTGCATGCGTGTCGGGACGATGCTGGAGGCCGCCTCGGCGTGGCTGTTCCTCGCTGCAGCGCTCACTCTCGCACCCGCCCCAGCCGCGCACGCTCAGAGCGGCAAGGCGCCCACGGTGGCGCCGGATCGTTGCCTCGCGATGTCGCAAGCGCCGCCTCGGACCCGGTTCGGAGGGAGCACGCCGCCTTCGCTGGTACAGTTGGCCCAGCTCAAGCCGGGCGATGTGCGCATCAGCTACGTCGGCCATTCGACGTTCCTGCTCGAGACGCCGCGCGGCGTGCGCATCGCAACCGACTACAATGACTATGCGCGCCCGTCGGTGATCCCCGAAATCGTGACGATGAACCGGGCCCACTCGACCCACTACACGAATTCGCCCGATCCCTCGATCCAGCACGTCCTGCGCGGGTGGAACCCGGACGGCGGCGCGGCCCAGCACGACATCACGGTCGAGGACATCCGCGTCCGTAACGTCCCGACCAATATCCGCTCCTATTCCGGCGGCACCGACGTCTGGGGCAACTCGATCTTCGTTTTCGAGGTCGCCAACCTCTGCATCGGGCACCTCGGGCACCTCCATCACACACTGACCACCCAGCAGCTTGCCCAGATCGGCCAGCTCGACATTGTGCTGGTGCCGGTCGACGGCAGCTTCACCCTGGACGTCGCCGGCATGGTGGAGGTGCTGAAGGCGCTGCGGGCGCCGTTGATGATCCCGATGCACTACTTCTCGAGTTACACGCTCGAGCGGTTCATGCATGAGGCGCGGCAGGTCTTCGAGGTCGAAACCAGCGACGTACCAACCGTCGTGGTTTCTCGCGCCAGCCTGCCAAAAACGCCCAAAATACTGGTGCTACCCGGAAACTAACAGCCGGATCAGATACTTGCTGCCCGATCCATTTGTATGCGCAATTGGCTGAGCGATCGGCCTCTTTCGCTCCTCATTCCCCGCCTTTTCCCGTCGTTTCAGAGAAATGCACACCTCGCGCATAGCGTGCAAAGGCGTCCCGTATTCACGCGACATACTGCTCCATTTAATCCAGAAGCAGCCGCCGGACCGCTGCACCAACTTCGTCATTCGGCGCGACGATCAGGCCGCCCGTATTATCTCCCGGCCGATACCGGCTGCCATCATGTTTCGAGAATACAAACCCCAGTTCTTGCGCCATCGTCAGGCCCGGCAAATGATCCCAAGGCTCGGATTTGTTGTATACGGCGAAATGAGCCTTGCCGGTCAGGAGCCGCGGATAATCGATGCCGGCGCATGAAACATCGCCGAGCGCCGCAAACGCGCCGGCGCGTGAATTGATCTGCGCGCGACGGGCGTCAGTCATTGCTCGCCGTCCGAGAAGTCCGACGAGACCGTTGCGCTCGGCTGGGATTGTCGGCGGTTCCAGGCGGACGCTTTTTCCAGCGTCGTCTCGCCACACGCCTGACCCGCGCTCCGCCATATGGATCTCCCCGCTCACCGGCGCGAGGATCCAGCCCGCCAACAATTCTTCACCCCGGACAAGCGCCACCATCACCGCAAACTCAGGGTCCCCCTTCGCAAAAGCGCTGGTTCCATCAATGGGATCGATAACCCACACGGGCGTGCCGCTGGTGAAATAGCCGAGCACCGACGCGTTGGCATGGACGCCCTCTTCACCGACGACCTGCGACCCGACGATCAGATCTTTCAGCCGCGCCGAAAGATGTTCCTCCGCTGCGCGATCGGCGACCGTAACGATATCGTTGGGGCCGGTCTTGGCGACGACATCGCCGCTACCGAGATTGCGCCAGCGCGGCAGGATTTCTGCCGCCGCCACCTCGCGAATGATTCGCGCAACTAAGTCGATTTCGACCATTCTGGTGCCCCGATACCTTAACTGAAGCTGTCTCCGAGACTAATTCTTGCGTCAAATTTGCCAACCCGTCCAGCCGCATCGCAACATGCGCATTTATTCCCGGATTTATTGCATTACTTGAATTGGAGCGCGATTTAAACTGCCAGCAAAAACGCTCCATTCTCTCGCATTTGGAATGGCTTGATAGAATGCATTAACCTCTTATTAACTACCAAAACACCAAATTGGTTTCTGCAAGCGGACATGATTCGTCTAGACGGACGAGCGACTTGCTACCGGGAAGAGATAGGAGATATCAACATGGCTAAGATTGCAAAGAAGACCACGAAGACGATGAAGGCGCCGGCGAAGAAGGTTGCCGCGAAGAAGAAGATCGTGAAGAAGGCCGTGAAGAAGGCCGCGCCGAAGCGCGCCGTGAAGAAGACCATGACCAAGCGCGCCGGCCCCGCCCGCCGCAAGGCCGCGACCTCGAAGGTTCGCCGCGCGCCGGCCAAGAAGGCCGTAGCTCGCAAGACGGCGGTCCGGGCTCGTTAGACCGAGTCTTTGTTGTCCCCGTCGGCCGGTACCGTTTCGATCACGGTGCCGGTCGATTGTTTTTTGAGCCCTTGCGAGCGTTGAGCTTCCCAAGCCTCGCGATACGCGAATTGTGCAGGCAAGGCATCGCCGCCGCAGCGGCGCTTCACGGTTCCCTCGCGACCGATACTGCGACAAACTAGGCCACACGGGAAGCAGCGGCCAACGCGCCCCGTCAAGCTTGGTCGGAAACAGCGGGGAGCGCTCGGATGGACTTCGGGATATTCAATCTGATGGGCTACCGCTCACGCGGGGTTGCTACCCACGCGCTCTATGACGGCGCCATCGCGCAGGTGAAGGCTGCCGAAGCAGCCGGTTTCGAGATCGCCTGGTTCGCGGAGCACCATTTCTCGAATTACTGCGCCTGCCCCTCACCACTGATGATGGTCGCGCGACTGGCCGGCGAAACCTCGCGGATCAAGCTGGCACCGGGCGTCGTCGTCGTGCCGCTGTACAATCCGATCCGGCTGGTCTCCGAAATCGGCATGGTCGATGCGCTGACCCATGGCCGCCTCGTGCTTGGCATCGGCAGCGGCTATCAACCCTATGAATTCGAGCGTTTCGGCGAGGAACTCGAGAATTCAGCACCGAAACTCGTCGAGTTTGTCGACATTCTCGAGCACGCGTTCGGCAGCGAGACGTTCAGCCATAAAGGGCAATTCTACGAGCTGCCCGATACGCACATCGCTCCTCGTCCAGCGGGCGGCCTTCCCGACATCTGGATCGCTGGTGACAACCGGACACTGCAAGGCCTTGCCGCGCGCAAGGGGTGGCCCATCATGCTGACGCCGCGTCACGCCTCGGTTGCCCAGCTCAGCGAGGTGAAGACCCGCATCGGCGAAATCTATTCCGAGCAGGGATTGGACGCACGCCGCGCAGCCGTTGCCCCGCTCCGCCACGTCTGCATCACCGACAGCAAAGCCGAAGCCGCCGATTTCATCGACAATCTGCGCCATCAGATCCGTCTCTCGCAAAGCCTGCGCCGTCGTGAGGAACTGATCGACGGCGCGATGCTGATCGAGAAACCCTACCAGGGCGAGCCGCCGCTTGATGCGTTTTCAGCATCCGTATTGGTCGGTGATCCCGACACGGTTGCCGAGCGTATGACCGGGCTGATCCGCGCCGCCCAACCCGTTCACATGCTGCTGCAGTTCCAGGCCGGAGACTCACCGCTGGCGTTGGCGCTGCGGTCGATCGAGCGGTTTTCAAGCGAGGTCGTGCCGCGGATCGAGCGTGTACTCGGCCCACTCGCCGACATCGGACCGCGTGCTGCGACCAGCGCGCAATGATCGCATTGAGTTGAGAGGGGTAGAAATGTCTGACGAACTCATCCGCATGACCGCGCGCGAAGCGGTCCGTCGTCTCAAAACCAAGGACATCTCGCCGCTGGATCTAATCGACGCTGCGGCGCGGCGCATCGAGCAGTGCGAAGGAGCCGTCAACGCGTTGCCGACTCGGTGCCTCGACCGCGCTCGCGATCATGCTCGCGCGCTCCTGCGAGGCGAGCGGCGCGAGGCGGAAGGTGAAGCCGGCTGGCTCGGCGGCCTGCCGGTGGCGATCAAGGACCTCACCGACGTCGCTGGCGTGCGCACCACCTACGGCTCACCCATCTTCAAAGATCACGTGCCGACGGAGTCGCATCCGGTCGTCGAGCGCATCGAGCGCAAAGGCGGCATCGTTATCGCCAAGTCGAACACGCCCGAGTTCGGATCCGGCGGCTCGACCTTCAACGAAGTGTTTGGGCGCACGACGAACCCGTGGAACACGTCCCTGACCTGCGGCGGTTCGACGGGCGGCGGCGCTGCCGCGCTCGCATCCGGCGAAGTCTGGCTGGCACATGGCAGCGATCACGCCGGCAGCCTGCGTCGCCCCGCCACCTACTGCAGCGTCGTCGGCCTGCGGCCGTCCCCTGGACGCGTCACACGTGGGACATCGAACAACCTCTACGCACCACTCTCGGTGCAGGGGCCGATGGCGCGCAATGTGCCCGACGTCGCGCTATTCTTGGATGCCATGGCAGGCTTCTGCCCGCGCGATCCGCAGACGTTCGACGCGCCGGCGCAATCCTTCAGCGGCGCCGTCGCGGCCGGCGTTCGTCCACGCCGCGTCGCGTGGTCGGCGGATTTCGGCGGCACAGCGCCGATGGACAACGAAACGCGCGAGATCTGCGCCAAGGCGGCGCTACGCTTCCAGGAACTCGGCGCCACTGTGGAAGAGGCGGCGCCCGACGTCGGCAAAATCGCCGATGCGTTCATGGTGTTGCGCGCACAATCCTATGTCGTCGATCGCGAAGAACAGATCGCCAAGTATCCCGACATGTTCAAACCCGATATCATCTGGAACACCAAGCTCGGCCTCGAAGCAACGCCATCGAGGATCGGCTGGGCGGAGCGAGAGCGCGCCGCGTTCTATCGGCGCGTCGCGGCTTTCTTCGACACCTACGATCTACTGATCACACCCGGCGCGTCGACACCGGCGTTCGATGTGACTCGCCGCATGCCGGAGAAGATCGACGGCAAGAAAGTGGAGCACTACCTCGGCGGCTCGCTGATCACCGCGATCCCGACGTTGATGGGCGTGCCGTCGCTCGCCGTCCCCTGCGGCTTCGATCAATACGGTCGGCCGGTCGGGTTGCAGCTCATCGGCAAGCCCCGTGGCGAGGCGGCGCTGCTGGCGGCCGGCGCCGCGTTCGAGCGGATGACCGGGCTCGCGAACCTGGTGCCAATCGATCCGCGAACCGGCACGGTGCCACCGGCGTAGCGCTGGATCACTTCAAACGAATCTCGACGCGGTCGCTTTTGCCTTTCGCATCGATCACCGTGATGCGCGTGAAGCCGCGTCCGGGCGGCTGCCACATGACTTCGCGCTGCTGAGGATCGGAATTGATCGGCGCGCCATCCGCAAGCCACGTCAGCGGCAGCGCCCCACCCTCAGCCTTCAACACCACGACGCTGTCGTTGCCGTCGTCCTGTTCCAATTCGGCGCGGTCCGGCGGAAAGGCGATGCGCACGATCGGCTCCGCGTAGGCAGACGCCGCGGCGAGCGGCGCGCCATCGGCAAAACGGCGCAGCGGCGGCGGCAGTGTGCCGGTGGTTGCACGCAACACACCAGGCGGCGCGGACGGCAATGGCGTCACGCGCTCGGCAACGCGCGCGAAGGCGTCGAACAACAGCGGCGCTGCGGCGATGCGACCGCTGAGCCCCGGCGTCGCGCTGCCGTCAGCACGCCCGACCCAAACCGCGATGACATGACGGCCGTCATAGCCGATCGCCCACGCGTCGCGGTAGCCGTACGACGTACCAGTCTTGTAGGCGATGCGGCCGCCGCGGGCATTCACGGGCGGCGGCGCGTCCTTGAGGATGTCGGTGACGTACCACGCGGCGACAGGCGACAGCAGGCGCGGCGACAGGCGCGGTCCCGGACGCGTGGGACGGTCGCGCGTGTAGACGAGCGGCGTCGCACGGCCACCGTTGGCGAGATCCGCGTAGAGTGTCGCGAGATCCTGGAGCCTCAGTCCAATGCCGCCGAGCGCGATGGCGAGCGTGGGCTGCGCGCCCGTCGGCAGCACTGTCTCCAACCCGACGCGGCGCAGCCGACCATTGAGGCGCGCCGGCCCGATTTCCGACAGCACCTGAACCGCCGGAATGTTGAGTGACAGGCCGAGCGCCTCGCGGATCGTCACAGTACCGCGGAACTCGTCGTCGAAATTCTTGGGATGATAGGTGCCGAAGCGCGTCGGGCGATCCTCGATCAGGGTTTCGGGATGCGCGCGGCCCGCTTCAAACGCGAGACCGTAGATGATCGGCTTCAGCGTCGAGCCCGGCGAGCGGACTGCTTGCACCATGTCGACGGCGCCGAGCCGGTTCGCGTCGAAATAATCCGCCGAACCGACATAAGCGAGAATGCTGCCGGTGGTGTGATCGGCGACGAGCACCGCGCTTGACAGCCGCGCGCCCTGCACGTCGGCGTGCTCGCGAGCGAGCGCCTCGAGCGCGACCTGCATATCGCGATCGAGCGTGAGGCGGTGGACGCGCTGGTCCGGCAGCCGTGCCACCTCGGCTTCGGCGAGATGAGGCGCGAACTTGCCGAACTCGCGACGCACGCGCGGCATGACCTCGGCAATGGCCCCGCGCGCTTCTTCCGCCGAAATGACACCGGCCGCCGCCGCGCGTGCCAGCACGCGATTGCGCGCCCGCTCAGCATTCCGCGGATTGCGATCCGGACGACGTGTGCGCGGGCTTTGCGGCAGCGCGACGAGCAGCGCGGCTTCGCCGAGCGATAGCCGCCGCGGTTCCTTGCCGAAATAGGCGAGCGACGCCGCCCGTACGCCCTCGATGTTGCCACCGAACGGCGCGAGGCGGAGATAAAGGTCGAGAATCCGGTCTTTCGAGAGGGTGCGCTCGAGCTGGCGGGCGCGAACCATCTGATCGAGCTTGCCGATCAGTGTGCGCGGGTGTTCGCCAGTCAGCAATCGCGCGGTCTGCATCGTCAACGTCGAAGCGCCTGACACGAGCCGACCGTGGCGCACGAGCTGCCATCCCGCCCGCATGGTCGAGAGAGCATCAACGCCGTAGTGCGAACGGAAGCGCCGATCCTCGAACGCGAACAGCATGTCGAGATA
>LNEA01000656.1 GCA_001464855.1 Rhizobiales bacterium Ga0077530 | reverse complement strand
ACCCGTATCTACGTCAAGCCGATGCTCGATGCGATCCGCGCCACCGGCGGCAGCGGGCCTACCGGGGCGGTCAAGGCGCTGGCCCACATCACCGGCGGAGGGCTATCCGAGAATATTCCGCGCGTCCTTCCCGATGGTGTCGGTGCTGCGATCGATCTTGGCGCATGGGCACCGCCCGCCGTGTTCGGTTGGCTCAAGGCCGCCGGCAACCTCGACGACGCCGAACTGCTGCGTACCTTCAATTGTGGCATTGGCCTCGTGATCGTCGCTGCGCGCGACCGCGCCGGACTGCTGCTGCAGCACCTTCGAGGGGCCGGCGAGGCGCCGATGATTATCGGGCGCATCGCGCCGGCACGCGGCGTCGTCAGCGAGGCCAAGGGCAAGGGTACTGCCGAAGCTGTCGATTACATCGGCCAACTCAGGTTTGCTGAATGACGATGGACGCGACCGGCACCGGCAAAGGCCGCCGCCGAGTCGGTGTGCTGATCTCGGGCCGTGGTTCGAACATGATGGCGCTCGTCGAGGCGGCGCGCCGGCCGGACTTTCCCGCCGAGATCGTGTTGGTGCTATCGAATCGCAGGGAATCGCAGCACAAGCCATCGATCATAAAGCGTATGCAACCCGTGAGGCCTTCGATTCGGCCCTCGATGCGGCGCTGGCCGAGGCGCGAATCGATCTCGTCGCCTGCGCCGGCTTCATGCGTCTGATGACGGCGTCGTTCGTCACGCGGTGGGCGGGGCGGATGATCAACATCCACCCGTCGTTGCTGCCGCTCTATCCCGGGCTTCACACCCACGCCCGCGCGCTCGCCGACGGTGTTCGGATTGCCGGCTGCACCGTCCATTTCGTGGTGCCAGAAATGGATGCCGGCCCGATCATCGCCCAGGGTGCCGTCCCGGTGGTCGACGGCGACACGCCTGACACCCTCGCGGGCCGTATCCTTGGGGTCGAGCACCAGATTTACCCGCACGCCTTGGCGCTGGTCGCCTCCGGCGCCGCCCGCCTGGAAGGCGGCCGGGTGATAATCACAGGTCCGATTAACCAAGCCGGTCGGCTGATCTCGCCTGAACCGGGCTCATCGCGTTAGGAAAAGCTCGGTATTCTGAACACATGGCGCGCCAAAGTGATGCGCCCTGGGTTCGCCGCATGGACAGCCCGGCCGGGCTGGTGTTAGGAGACCCGAGAGGCATGCGCCATGCGCATGACCAAGGCACGTCAGATGCCAATCCAGTCGGGGCACGGGGAAACGCCAGTCGGGCGACGACCAACCTCGAAGGCCTGCACATTCGGTGCGGGTGTGGGGATACAGACGCAATGGCCGAAGCCCAGATCGTGACGCCGGACGCACCATCTCCGGAGACAGGCACCGCCGCGACGGCGCAACACGCCCAAGGTCTCGGAGAGCAGGAGAGCATCTGGTTCAAGCTCGCTGCGCTCCATAAGGGTGCCGCCGCCAATCCGATGATGGCGCTCCTTCAGCTCACACAGCGATATGGCGGCGTGATCCAAGTTCGCATGGCCGACGAACGCGTCGTCTTTCTCTCCGAGCCCGAGCACTTCAAACGCGTTCTCGTCACCAAGGCCGACGACTACATCAAATATTTCGACGGGCTGAAGCCGATCTTCGGCAAGTCGATGATCACGCACGATGGCGCGCTGTGGCAGAAAATTCGGATGCCGCAGCAGCCGGCGTTCCACCCCGACATGTTTGCCGAGTACATCCCGTACTTCCTCGCCGCGATCCGCACGAAGATGGACAACTGGGCCGAACTCGCGCGCACCGGCGAGAGCGTCGAGATGGTCGAGCAGACCTGGACGCTCGCCGCCGACATGATCTGCAAGGCGCTGTTCGACCGTGACATGCCATTCAATCCGCACTTCGTCTTCAAGTGCGTGAAGACCTACACGGACGTGCTCAATCACAAGTCGATCCGGATGAAGAAGGTTGCCGGCGCCGATTTCGAAGTGACCGAGGAGAGCGCCGCCAAGGCCATGGCGACCTGGGCCGGCGTGCCGCCGTCCATTTTCGCGGCCAACCCGCGCGAAGAGCGCGAGCGCACGCTGCTGAAGATGATTGCCGACGTGACCGCCGATCCCTCCGTGCCGGAATTCGACGAGCAGCAGGCCGTCGACGAACTCAAGCAGTACCTGTGGGCCGGCACCGAGACGACCGCGCTTACGCTCGCGTGGGCTCTCTATGAAGCGTCGCGTTCACCTGAGATCGTCGAGCGCATTCGCCGCGAGGGCGAGCAGGTCTACGGCTCCCGCGAACCGGTCGCGGCCGACTATTCCGCGCTCGTCTACACGCGCGCGGTGATCCAGGAGACGATGCGGTTCTATCCGCCGATCTGGGGTCTCATCCGCGTCGCCGCCAAGGACGACGAGATCGGTGGCAAGCAGATCAAGGCCGGCGACCGCGTCGTGCTGTTCGCCTATGGCGCGCACCACGATCCGCGATTCTGGGAGGAGCCCGAACAGTTCCGCCCGGAGCGGTTCATGGGCGATGCCGCCAAGAAGCGTAAGCCTTACACCTACATTCCGTTCGGTGGCGGCAAGCGCTCGTGCATCGGCGGCGCCATGAGCCAGGTCGAGAACACGCTCGCGCTGTCGATGCTGCTGCGCCGCTTCCGGCCCGAGTACGTCGGCAACGACTACGCGCCCGCCAGCGAGCACCCCGGCATCAACGCGACGGTCACCCTCACCCCGCGCGGCGGACTGAATTTCCGTATCCATGAGTTGAGTTAGAGCTAGTTTTCCGCGGTCGCGTACGGCTTCGCCTACACGCGCCGCGGTGCTGCCTCATGGTCGCGCTCTCACCTCGCGGCCTTCGGCCGCTACAGAAGCGATGCCCTCGAAATCATAAAAAAAGGGGGGCCGGGGGCTCCCCGGTTGGGGTGCGGGGCAAACGCCCCGCCCGCGTAGCGGCCGTGTCTAACCCGCCGCCTTTACACCAGT
>LNEA01000655.1 GCA_001464855.1 Rhizobiales bacterium Ga0077530 | reverse complement strand
CCATATCGGCGACGAACCCGGCGAAGACAAGCCAGCCGAGGTCGCGGTTCGACCGAAATCGAACGAGGCAATTCTGCGGATCGGCAATGTCCAGCGTTGCCACCTGCCAGGCGAGATGCCCCCCCGCCGCCGCGAGCGCGATCATCCCGATGGGGCCGATGCCCGCCAGATATGCCGCGACGGCCCACATCACGACCGCGAAGCCATAGAAGCCGCTCACCCACGCCTTGGTCTGTTCGCCGAACCGCAGCGCGGTCGACCCGAGACCAAGGGACAGGTCGTCCTCCTTGTCCTGGTGAGCGTAGAGGGTGTCGTAGCCGATGGTCCAGGCGACGCAACCGACATAGAGCAGGAACCAGCGCGCCCCATTTGAACGTCAGCCCGAGCACGATCTGCGGCCAGTTGGTGACGCGCTTCATGAAGGGATAGATCGCCACCAACAGCAGCGACGACGCTCCCAGCACGACGGTGTACCAGTTGAACTGGAGCAGCACCGCGAGCCCGATCAGGCAGAGGCCGACCATGAACGCGGCGGCGGCCTTGGTGGTGACTTGGCCGGACGGGATCGGCCGGTCGCGGGTGCGCGCAACGCCAGCATCGATGTCGCGGTCGACGATGTCGTTATAGGTGCAGCCGGCGCCGCGCATGACGAATGCGCCAACCGCGAACAGCGCCGCAAACCACAGCGACGGATAGGCGGCGCCGTTGGCACGTTCGGCCAGCGCCAACGCCCACCAGCAAGGAAACAGCAGCAGCCACCCCCCGATCGGCCGGTCGAATCGAGCGAGGCGCGCGAACGGGCGGAACCACGCGGGCGCGTGGCGATCCACCCAGTTGCCGGGTGGCGCGTCGGGGACAGTGGGCGCATCGAGCGTGTCGGGTCTCATGGGGCGATCTTATGCGGGATTGAGCGGCACCGCGCGACACCTTTTGCCGCGAGGGTCACGTTCCGCGCGGCTTGGCGCGACTGGTCGGCGGCGCCGAGCGTGGGTCTTCGGGCCAGGGGTGACGCGGATAGCGGCCGCGCATTTCTGCGCGGACATCGGCCCATGATCCCGCCCAGAAGCCCGGCAGGTCGCGCGTGATCTGGATCGGGCGATGGGCAGGCGAGAGGAGATGCAGCATCAGCGGCAAACGGCCGTTGGCGATCGCGGGATGGACGGTGAGGCCGAACAGCTCCTGTACGCGGATCGGCAGGATCGGCGCGCCGTCACCCTCGTAGTCGATTGGATGATGATGGCCGGTTGGCGCGGTGAAATGCGTCGGCGCGAGCGCCCCGAGACTGTCACGGACGGACCACGGCAGAAGCGTGTCGAGGGCGGTGCCGAGAAGATCGGGTTTGATGTCGGCGAGCGCAGTTGCCGAGCCGAGGAACGGCGCGAGCCATTCGGCAGCAGTTGCGGCGAGCGTAGCATCGGAGAGATCCGGCCAAGCGTCCGGGTCTTTTGCCGCGGCACGCACGAACGCAATGCGCGTGCGCAATTGCCGTTGCGCGCTGCTCCACGGGAGACGATCGATTCCGAGGGCGGCGATGCCGCGCGCGAGAACCGCTGCGATGTCGGGGCCGGATCGTGTCGGGCGCGTCTCCGAGCGCAACACGATGGCGCCGAGACGCTCGGTGCGGCGCGTGCGGACGGCGGCGCTGGCCGCATCGAACGCGGCGTCTTCCGCGATCTCGATGCGATCCGTCGCGATGGCACGGACTTCAGCCTCATTCGTCGCAACCGCGAGCAGGATGCGGGCGCGGGCAGCAATACCCGAGACCTCGGCAACCACGAGGAACGGCGCCAGCGCCAGCGGATCGGCGGCATCGAGCATCGCCGCGCGGCCATTCGCCAGTAGATACTGACCGTGCGCGCCGCGCGCCATGGCGATGCGATCCGGGTAGGCGGTCGCGAGCCGCGCGGCGGTCGACGGATTGTCGGAACGAGTGCCCCGCCTGCCCGCATCATCTTCGCCAATCTTCGCCCAACCGAGAGCAAGCGATCGCATGTCGGCCGCACGGCGAGAGCGATCGCGCGCAAACGA
>LNEA01000654.1 GCA_001464855.1 Rhizobiales bacterium Ga0077530 | reverse complement strand
GGAAGCCGGCGCAGGCGACGTCCGACATCGGTCAGCGCACCGCGATCATCGAGCGCACCGAGCGTTGTCAGCTCAGCGCGCGCCGCCGACAACGCGCCCGTGGGCGGCGGATCGAGCCACGCCAACTTTATCGGATCAGCGACACCCCACGCCGCGCAATCAAGCAGCAGGCCGGTCAGGTCGGCAGCCTTGATCTCGGGTTCGCTGAACGGCAGCAGTCCGGCGGTCTGCGGCTCATCCCACAGTCGCAGGCAGACGCCGGGCTCGGTGCGGCCGGCGCGCCCACGTCGCTGATCGGCGGACGCCCGCGAGACGCGCTGCGTGACGAGCCGCGTAATGCCGACGTCGGGTTCGTAGCGCGGGCTGCGCTCAAGACCGCTGTCGATGACGACACGCACGCCGTCGATGGTGATCGACGTCTCGGCGATCGACGTCGCGAGGACGATTTTGCGGCGGCCAGGTGAGGGTGGCGCAATGGCGCGTTGCTGTTCGCGGGCGTCGAGCGCGCCGAATAAGGGCACGACGTCCACATCCGACCCCAGGGCAACCGTTGCAAGCCGCTCAGCGATGCGGACGATCTCCCCTTGGCCGGGCAGAAACGCGAGGACGGATCCCGATTCGCTCGAGAGCGCCAGCCGGATCGCGTCGGCCACGCGATCCTCGACGCGGGCGCCACTGCCCTGCCCGAGATAGCGCGTCTCGACCGGGAACGC
>LNEA01000653.1 GCA_001464855.1 Rhizobiales bacterium Ga0077530 | reverse complement strand
CTCTGCGGGTTTGCCAATCTCGGCTCGCTCGGCATCATGATCGGCGGCATGGTCGCGATGGCGCCCGAGCGCAGTGCCGAGATCGTGGCACTCGGCCCGCGATCGCTGCTGGTCGGCTTTTTTGCGACGCTGCTGTCGGCCGCGGTCGTCGGCGCGCTGAGCTGGTAGGACGCCGACGGCGGAACCTCAGAGAGATTACCGGATGGCCGACGGGACGGACGGAAACAAGCGCGGCACGCCGGCCGAAGCACGGCCGGCCGGCGCGACCGCACCCGTAGCATCTCTATGGGTCCGGCTGCCCCGCTATCTCCTCGCGTTCGTCATCGGCGCGATCGGCGCCGTCATCTTCGTCTATTTCCGACTGCCGCTACCGTGGTACCTCGGGGCACTTACCGCCTGCCTGATCGCCTCGGTCGTCAATCTCCCCGTCGAGCGCCCTCGCCCACTTGCCGGACCACTGCGCGCGGCCCTGGGCGTCGCCGTCGGATCGGCCTTCACTCCGGCGGTCCTCGACAATGTCGGGCCCATGGCCGGCAGCCTCCTCATCGTTATCCCGTTCATGATCCTGATTACGACGACGAGCATGACATTCTACACCCGCCTCGCCGGCTTCGACCGGCCGACGGCGTTCTTTTCGGCAGTGCCAGGCGGCCTTGCCGACATGACCGCCATGGCCGAGCAGGCCGGCGCGAACCAGCGCACCGTCATCCTCGTCCAGGCGACCCGCATTGTCCTCATTGTGTTCTCGGTGCCGTTGTTCCTGCAGATCCACGACGGGCTCGCCGCCAAGAGCGTCTTCGCGAGTCCCGTCCGCCTTGCGGACATGACGCTTGCGGGGGCGGCGACCCTCATCGCGATGGCGGCGATCGGCTGGGGCCTTGCCCACCGGGCTGGGCTTGCCGGCGCGCCCATCGTCGGGCCAATGATCGTCAGCGGTATCGCCCATGCCCTCGGCCTGACGACCGTGCGGCTGCCGCTGGAACTGCTGGTGTTCGCCCAGATCGGCGTCGGCGTACTGCTCGGCTGCCAGTTCCGCGGGCTGACGCTCAAGGAATTTACCCACACGATGGTTTGGGGCCTGCTGAATGCCGTGGTGCTGCTGTCGGTCACCGCGGTGGTCGTCGTCCTCGTGTCGCGGCTGACCGGCTTCGACCAAGTCTCGGTGCTCATGGCCTTCGCGCCGGGCGGCCAAACCGAACTCAACCTGCTCGCCTTCGTGCTCGGCGTCGACGTTGCCTACGTCGCGCTCCACCACCTCGCCCGACTCGCGATCGTCATTTTCGGCGCCCAGCTCATTTTCAAGACCCAGAAGCACTGGCGCCGCGACGACACCTAAAGCGTCTTCCCGTCATCGCAACCTCGGGCCATCGCGGTTATACTGGCTCCACGGATCATTGGGAGCGCATACGCCATGGCAGAGGGGCCGAACTGGGCAATCGCCCGCGCACCCACGCTCGACGAATTCGAGACGCTCGCCCGCACAGCCTATCGCGCGCTGCCGGACCAATTTCGCCAGTGGACGACCGACATCATGATCCGCATCGAGGAATTCGCGAGCGACGAAGTTCTCGACAGCCTCGGCATCGAGAGCGAGTACGACCTGATGGGCCTCTATCAAGGGGTCAGCCTCGACCGCAAGACCGTGATGGATACCGGAAGCGAACCGGACGTCGTGGTGTTGTACCGCCGTCCGATCCTCGACTACTGGGCGGCTACCGATGAGCAACTCGGCGATCTCATCACTCACGTACTCGTGCACGAGATCGGACACCACTTCGGCCTATCCGACGACGACATGGAAAACATTGAAGCCAAAGCGGGTTAGCGCCGCCGATCATCCGAACGACTGTGGCATCGGGGCCTCGCGACGCAACGGCCCGGGTAAAAGTCTTCCTTGCCACATTGAAAAACCGGCGCTGGCCGGGCAATGATCCGTGACGGGGTCCGGGGCGGGGCGGACGACAGAACGTACGACTGAGAGGGTGAGACTTTGGCTGTTGCCCGCGTGGTATTCGACCCAGTGCGGCTGGGTTTGGCGAGAATTGTTGCTGTTGCGATCGTGCTGGTGGTTGCCCTCAACGCGGCGCCGTCGCTGGCTGGGCCGACGCCCGAGGAATACGCCAAGCACGTCGGTGGCTCGGCGAAGATCATCCCGCCGGGCCAGCTAACGCTCGACAACCGCCGCATGACGTGCGGTCAGCGCCCGACGGTAATCGACGACCAACTCGACGACTATGGCGCCGCTTATCCAGGCTTCTTGATCCTCAATTCCAAGTTGATGGCGCGCGTGCCGACCGCCGTGAAGCAGTGGATTTACTCTCATGAGTGCGGCCATCAGTTCCGCGGCCCCGACGAGGAAACCGCGGACTGCTTCGCCGTTCAGCGGGGCCGCCGCCAGGGCTGGCTGACGCCGGACGGCCTCGAGGAGATCTGCAGCTTTATCCGCCCTTCCAAGGGATCGAGTATGCATTTCTCGGGCTCGCACCGCTGCGAAGCCATGCGGGCCTGCTACGCTGACCCGAAAGTGCGCTGAACCGTCGTCGGCTGCAGTAATCCCCGCCGCATGGCGCCGCGCCTAACATCGCGCCATGCGCGCCATCGATCTCACGCTCAAGCAGCTCGGCCTCGCCGACGTTTTCTGCAAATGGCAGGCGATGATGGCCCGTCTCGACAAGGCGCGGCGCATCAAGGTCGCCCGCTATGCGCTACGCATCGCTGAATCGCTCGCGCGTATGGCAGCGGCCCTCGAACGGCTGGAGGCCGACGCGACCGACCGTGCCGCACGCCGTGGCGCGCTCCGCGAAGTCGGCCGCCTCGCCGGTTATATGGAAACGATCGTCACGGCGCTGCGCGGCCACGTCGACGGCCGTAGCCTTGCCGGTGTCGAGCGCCGGCTGCAGGGCCTCGCTATCGATGACCTTATCAGCGAAACGCCGACGGCAGGGCCACCACGCCACATCGAGCGCGTCGTCGCCGCGGAGGGCTACATGCGCGCGCTGGCGGACAGCCTGCAGACCTAGAGTTTTTCGAATCCGTCGGCCGAAGCGCTTGTCGTGGTCAACTGGCCCTTCTCCCAACCGATCAGCGCCCGCTTGCGCGTCAGCCCCCAATGGTAGCCGCCGAGATTGCCGTCGCCCCGCAGCACCCGATGGCACGGCACAACGAAGGAGATCGGATTGCGACCGACCGCACTGCCGACCGCGCGCGGCGCTGCCGGGCGGCCGATGTGACGTGCGATATCCGTGTAGCTTACCGCGCGCCCCATCGGGATGCGCAGCAGCGCCTCCCAGACCCGTACATCGAAATCGGTGCCGATCAGGACGAGGCGCACCGCATCCCCGGCGACCTCATCGCGTGGCCCGAAAATCCGCACCGCGGCCGCACCTGTTTCCACCGCTGCTTCGCGATATCGCGCCCGCGGCCATCGCGCGATCATATCGTCGAGCGCCTCGCGCCGCGTCTGCCCCGCATCCTCATCGACGAAGCCGATCCCGCACACGCCGTGCTCGGTCATCATGACCAGCGCGTCGCCAAACGGACAATCGTGAAAGCCATAAGCGATCTCGAGCCCTTCGCCGCGGCGCTTCACGTCACCCGGCGTCATCGCCGTGTATGTCACCATGAGATCGTGCAGCCGGCCGCTGCCCGAGAGTCCGGATTCGTGCGCCGCCTCCAGCACCGTCGCCGATTCCGCAAGTAGCCCGCGCGCGTATTCCGCGGTCAGCGCCTGCACGAACTCCTTCGGCGATAAACCGCACCAGCGCTTGAACGTGCGTTGGGCGTGTGTCGCGCTGACACCGAGATGCTCGGAGAGGCGATCGAGGCCCGGTTGGTCGTCGCGATGAGCGGTCAAAAATGCGATCGCACGTCGCACCAGAGCGTAGTCGCGGCCCGGCTGGACCCCGTCCATCGCGTCTTGCGCTGCGGCGATCCCACGATCGATCTGCATGGTGGTCCTCGATTACCTCGTGCACGGCTCAATCGGCGCCTGAGGGGCACCCTAGTCCGGTCCGGGGGGGCCTGACGACCCGTTTCCTGACCAGCCTGAGCGTTCGGGTTGCCGAGCGCGCGGATTGGGCCTAGGTCATGGGGAAATCGCCGCGCCCTTGGTGGCCAGCTCGCGGAACGAACGACATGTTCACAGGGATTATCTCATCGATCGGCACCGTCATCGCCGCCGACGGCGGGCGGTTCACCGTGCGCTCGGATTACGCGGTCGATACGATCGCGCTCGGCGCCTCGATCTGCCACGACGGCGTCTGCTTGACCGTCACCAGCGTCCAGCCCGAGGGCACCGGCAGCCGCTACACCCTCGACGTCTCCAACGAAACGCTGTCGTTGACCACCCTCGGCCAATGGGCCGCCGGGCGTGCGATCAACCTCGAACGCGCACTCAAGGCCGGCGACGAACTCGGCGGACACATCGTCTCCGGCCACGTCGACGGCATCGCACGCATAGCTGACATTCGCGCCGACGGCGACAGCCGCCGCCTGACCTTCGAGGCACCGCAAGCCCTGGCCCCGTTCATTGCGCCCAAAGGCTCGGTTGCGCTCGACGGCACGTCGCTGACCGTCAATGAGGTGGACGGTGCCCGCTTTGGCATTAACCTCATCCCCCACACCTTGACGGTGACGACCTGGGGGCGCAAAAAGCCCGGCGATCTCATCAACATCGAGATCGATCCCCTCGCGCGCTACGTGGCGCGGCTACTGGAGATGCGCCGGTGACGAACGGCACCACAACGAACGAGATCGCCGATCTTGCGCGCGTCGCCTACTCGGAAGGGAAGGGCTTCGTTTCGCCGATCGCTGAGGTTCTCGACGATCTGCGCAACGGCCGCATGGTCATCCTTGTCGACGCCGAAGACCGCGAGAACGAGGGCGACCTTGTCATCCCGGCCCAGATGGCGACGCCGGAAGCGATCAACTTCATGGCCCGGTTCGGCCGCGGCCTGATCTGCCTGTCGATGACCGAACAGCGCGCCCAGCAACTTCGCCTGGAGTTGATGACGCGCCACAATGGCGCCCGCAACCGAACCGCATTCACCGTCTCGATCGAAGCCAAGGAAGGCATCGCCACCGGCATCTCGGCGCATGATCGCGCGCTCACCATTGCGACCGCCATCGACCCCGGCAAAAGTCACGACGACATCGTATCGCCTGGTCACGTGTTTCCCTTGGTCGCCCGCGAAGGCGGCGTCCTCGTCCGCGCCGGCCACACCGAAGCCTCGGTCGACCTCGCGCGCATGGCCGGCCTGCTTCCCGCCGGCGTCATCTGCGAAATCATGAACGACGACGGCACGATGGCGCGGATGCCCGATCTCGTCGCCTTCGCCCAGCGTCATGGCCTCAAGATCGGCACCATTGAAGATCTGATCGCCTACCGCCTCCAGAACGACCGCATCGTCAATCGCACCGCGTCGCGCAAGGTCGAGAGCCGGTTCGGCGGCACCTTCGATCTGCACGTCTATGAGACAACCGTCGATCCGGTCGAGCACTTGGTCTTGTCGCGCGGCGATCTCAGCGGCCCCGAGCCGGTGCTGGTGCGCGTGCACGCCGTCAACATGCCCGCCGACCTCCTCGGCATCGCCATGCCCGATCGGCCCGATGCGTTTCTCGAGAAATGCATGCAGATGATCGCCGAGGAGGGCCGCGGCGTGGTCGTGTTGATCCGCGATCTGCGCCCGCGCTCGATGTCGTCATGGCTTGCCGAGCGCGAGCAGCCGTCGCCACCTCAGGCCCGTGCCGAGCGCCGCCGTGTCGAAATCGGCATCGGCTCGCAGATCCTCCGCGATCTCGGCATCACGAACATGGTGCTGCTGACCAACGTGCCGCGCTCGCGCTATGTCGGCATCGAGGGCTACGGCCTCCACATCGTCGGCACCCGGGAGGTTATTTGATCATGGCCGGCAGAGGCACCCCCATCGGCCCGCGCGCAGGTAAACTCGAAGTCCACATTCTGGTCGTCGAGGCGCCGTACTACGAGGATGTCAGCAAGGCGCTTGCCGACGGCGCGCTGGCTGTTCTCGCCGCGCACGGCTGCACGTTCGAGCGAATTGTTGTGCCGGGCGCGCTGGAAATCCCGCAGGTCATCGTGCAGGCCGCCGCCGCCGGGCGCTTCGACGAGGAAGAAGGCGACGAGCCCTTCGACGGCGCGATCGTGCTCGGCTGCGTCATCCGCGGCGAGACTTCGCACTACGACATCGTCTGCAACAGCACCAATCACTGGCTCATGCAGATCGCCACCGACCTCGCGCTCCCCGTCGGCAACGCCGTCTTGACCGTCGACACACACGCCCAGGCGATGGCCCGTGCCGAAGGTGGAATCGCCGGCAAAGGTGGCGATGCCGCGCGCGCCTGCCTGCGCCTGATCGAGGTCGGCCGCGACCTCGCCTCCGGTTCATCGCGATGAAACCGCCACTCAACGAAAGCCGTCCGCTCGCACCGCGCAGCGCCGCGCGACTGACGGCCGTACAGGCGCTCTACCAGATGGACCTCGCCGAGACCGATCTCAACAGCGTGATCGGCCAATTCAATCTGATGCATTTCGGCGACAAGGCCGAGGATCCCTCCGTCGCCAACGCCGATCGCGACTTCTTCGCCTCAATCCTGCGCGGCGTCGTCCGCCGTCAGCGCGAAATCGATCCGATCGTCGACGCCCAGCTCGCCGAGGGTTGGCGTCTGACGCGGGTTGATTCGACCCTACGCGCTATCCTGCGGGCCGGAGTCTTCGAGCTGATCGAGCGCACAGACGTCCCCGCTCGGGTTGTCATCAGCGAATACGTCGAGGTCGCCAAAGCCTTTTTCAGCGAGGACGAGCCCCGCGTCGTCAACGGCGTCCTCGACAAAATCGCGCGCCGCACCCGTGAAGCCGAGTTCACCGCCCCCGGCGATAGCTGAACGAGGTCGGAGCAACCGTATGGCCCAGCGGCAGGCCCGGTGACCGAATTGTGCTACAAAGTCGTGATTCTTGGAGAGGAATGACGCTGCCGACCGGCGCCTCAATCCCCTCTCCCTGTTTTTGCGGGGAGCGGGTAAGGGTGAGGGGCGGCGGCATACGCAAGCGTCGGCATGTGCTGACGCCCCTAATCCCGACCTTCTCGTCGCGCCAAAGGCGCGCTTTCAGCGCGACGCAAGCGGGGAGAAGGGGAAGTACGAGCGAGCATGACCGTCAGCCGAAACACGCCGCGCACTAGAGGCACCGTACGCTCCGGGGCGATCGCTGCTGCCATTGTTCTCCTTCCGCAGCTCGCGCTGGCTCAGACGACACCCCCTGCCGGTAGCGCGCCGGCCGTCGACTCCGCCGTTAGCGCGCGCCAAGCCGTCGCCGCGCTGCGCTCGGACCGTCCCGAGGATGCCGTCCGGCTCTATACGGCGGCGCTCGCAGCCGAAAGCCTCGCCAACGACCAGCGTGCGCTGATGCTGATTGACCGTGGTGTCGCGCGCGCGCGCCTCGGCCAGTCGAAAGCGGCGCTCGACGATTTCAACCGCGCCATCCAGCTCGTGCCGGAAGGTGCCACCGCCTACAACAACCGCGGCACCGTTCTGATCGAACTGGGCGCGACAACCGAAGCCGTGCGCGATTTCGATCGTGCCATCCTGCTCGCGCCAAACTACGCGGCCGCTCTCTCCAACCGCGCCGCCGCTCATGTCCGTCTCAATAATTTGCGCGCCGCGCTCGCAGACTATTCGCGCGCGATCGGACTCTTGCAAAACGATTCAGGCGCCTTCGCCGGTCGCGGTCGTGTCCATCTCGCGCAGAACCGCCCGTACGCCGCGCTGCGCGATTTCAGCCGCGCGTTGAGCGTATCCCCACGGTTCGGGCCGGCGCTCCGGGCGCGCGCTGAAGCACGACTGGCACTCGAGCGATACAAGGACGCGATCGACGATCTCGGCCGCGTGCTCGACATCGACCACGACAACATTGAAGTACTGCTGCTGCGTGGTTACGCTGCTGTGGCCGCGCGCGAAATACCCACGGCGCTCGCCGACTTCGAGCGTGCGGTCACGCTCGATCCACGGTCCAACGCGGCCCTCGAAGCACGCGGCTTCGCTGAGGCCAAGGATGCGAAATACGACGAGGCGTTGAACGATCTCTCCAAGGCGATCGAACTCGAGCCGCGCTCGGCGCAGGCTTACGCCTACCGAGGCTGGGTCTACAAACTCACCGGACGCGCCGAGCTTGGCCAGAAGGACATCGAACGCGCGATGGGCCTCGAGCCGGACCGTCCCGAGGTCATCTGGGCGCGCGGCGAACTGCTCGAGGCGCTCGGGCGTCCCGACGAAGCCATCGTCGAGCTGCGCCGTGCCCTCGAAATGAAACCGATGCTCCGCGAGGCCGCCGCGGCACTCGAGCGCAACGGCGCATCGACGATCTTCGCCAGCCACGAACTCGACGACCAAGGCGTTGGCGACTGGCGCATCCAAGTCCGCGGCAGTCAGTACTTCGCGATCAACAGCCAGTATCCACGGCTGACCGTGCCCCTCGAGATGATGGGCGACGGCCAACCGCGCCTGCTCGATTGGACGCAACGCACCGAAGCCACGCAGCACATAGGCATCCTTCGCTTCACGGCCGGCAGCCTGGACGGCGCTTCGGGTCCGGAAGCTGTCGAGCACGCAGCCGTCATAGACACCAAGACGCGCACCGTCGTCACGGTCGAGTTGGTCAAGCAGGGCGCGCGCGAAGCAACATGGACCTGGTCTGAGACCCGGCTCACCGTTGCTGGCCTCGATGGAGGCAGCGAGGAGTATATTCTTGTTGCGCCGGTCGAACGTGAGGTCGCGCAGCCGCGCCGTTCGCTCGACGCACCGGGTCCGCGCTATGGCGGCGGAAATCAGGTACCGGCCTGGGCGCCGTGGGCCCAAGGAAGTGATACCTACGTGCCGCCAAGCCGCAAGACCGGCAGTCGGAGCAGCGGCAGCAGCCCTCCGAAGCCGAAAACCCTGTTCGACCTTCTGTTCAAGAATTGAGGAACTCCGGCGCGACTATTGCGTCATACTGCCGATGAGCGCCCATCGAGCCACAAGCGCGCCCCCATAAACCTACCGCAACCGATAACCCCCTCGCGTGGGAGCAGCACGATCAATGAGCGCCACGGTTCTGATGTGGTTCCGCAATGACCTGAGGCTCTCCGACAACCCGGCTCTTCACGCTGCCGCCGCGACAGTGGCTCCGGTCGTACCAGTCTTCATTCTTGACGACGACGCCCCTGGCGATTGGCGAGCCGGCGGTGCAAGCCGATGGTGGCTCGATGGCAGCCTCGCAGTCCTGCAGCGTCAGCTCGAAGCGATCGGTTCGCGCCTGATCCTCGCGCGCGGGCCGACACGCGACGTCCTCTTGCGTCTCGCGCGCGAAACCGAAGCGCAAGCCGTCTATTGCGCGCGCGCCTATGAGCCGTGGGCGAGTCGCCTCGAAGCACGGCTCAAGCCTGATCTCGACGACATTGGCGTCGACTTGAAACGTCATCGCGGCGCGCTGCTGTTCGAGCCCGAAAGCCTGCGCACACAGCAGGGCGCATTCTTCAAGGTCTACACCCCGTTTTCCCGGGCGGCGCTCGCCGATGGCGAGACCGGCGCCGTCCTGGCGCCGCCGCGAACCTTGATGGCTCCAGATCGTTGGCCGAAATCCGACGCGTTGCCGGATTGGAACTTGACGCCGACCAAACCCGATTGGGCAGGGGGCCTGCGCGCCGCATGGCAGCCGGGTGAGCCAGCCGCACGCGACCGCCTCTCGGCTTTCATCGCCGACGACATTGCAAACTATCACGACGAGCGAAACCGGCCCGACCACTCCGGCACATCGCGGCTCTCGCCCTATCTGCATCACGGCGAAATCAGCATCCGCCAATGCTGGCAGAGCGC